>DAIMYK010000001.1:0-37643 GCA_036734525.1 Sediminibacterium sp.
GAAACCATTTCCTCCGTGTATTTGAACTCCCTCATCCACCACAAAATCGAGCACCTCACTGCCATAAACTTTTAGCATGCTGCATTCAATGGCTTATTCTTCCGCAGCTCCCAGCAGGGATTCGGCAAAAGATTTTCCAGACTCTCTTAACTCACGTTCTTTCTGTTCTATCCAGTTAGCAGTTCTATACAAGGCAGCATCAGCCACCCAGATGCGAATAGCCATTTCAGCGATCTTATGGCGGATGGCTCCAAACTTGGCAATAGGTATTTTAAATTGTTCCCTAGTCTTAGCATATTCGACCACAGTTTTGGCTGAGCCACGCGCACCACCCAATGCAGCAGCACAGAGTTTCAAACGGCCGATGTTCAGAATATTAAAGGCAATAAGGTGACCTTTTCCTATTTCACCGAGCAAATTCTCCACAGGCACCTTGCAATCCTGGAAGTAGAGCTGAACAGTAGAAGATCCTTTGATACCCATTTTGTGCTCCTCCGGTCCCTGGGTAAATCCTTCCATACCCCGCTCCACAATGAAACCGGTGAATTTTTCTCCATCGATCTTAGCGAAGATGGTATATACATCTGCGAAACCACCATTGGTGATCCAACATTTTTGACCATTCAGTATATAATGTTTACCGTCTTCACTCAAGCGAGCCGTGGTCTTGGCACTGAGCGCGTCACTTCCGCTGTTCGGTTCAGTCAATCCATAAGCTCCCTTCCATTCCCCGGAAGCCAGCTTAGGAATGTATTTTGATTTCTGCTCAGGGGTTCCAAAATATAGTATAGGTAAAGTTCCGATGCCGGTATGCGCAGCTATGGCTACAGAGAAGGAAAATCCACCCCCCAAGCCTTCATTGACAAGCGTGGAAGTAATGAAATCGCGTGCCAGACCTCCGTATTCCTCCGGCAAGGAGGTGCCCAAAAGGCCCTGCTCACCCGCTTTTTGAACGAGGGAATGCATAAGTCCGGGCTCGAGTTTGTCGATTCGATCGATAATGGGAAGCACTTCCGTATCGAGAAATTGATGGCACATATCGAGTACCATCTTCTGTTCCTCATTAAAATCTTCACGGATAAAAGTGTCTTGTGGCTCGCTCGGTGCTATGAGCCATTCACCGCCGCGCAGTGCTTTTGCTGTCATCGTGGTCTCCATATTGTTGGTTTTAGATTGAGTGTAAACTATCAGGAATTGGTTCCGTTGATACAATTATCATATACCCGCTGAAATACATTTTTCACCACATTGATCTCGTCCTTGGTAATACCTACAAGCGCTTCATCCATTGTTTGGTTCGCGATCAATATGGTAAGGTCCTGCAATTCTATAGCTGCCGGCGTGAGTCATACCAGTGTGTTGCGAAGGTCAGTTTTGGAGGGCATGCTCTTCACCAGTTTGTGTTTTTCCAGGTTATCGATCAATCGGGTAATACTGGGCTTATCACGAAAAGTACGGTTGCACAGTTCCTGCTGGCTAAGACAATCCTGCTTCCACAAATGGTACAATATGCTCCATTGCTCAATGGTGATTTCAAGTCCCGCCTGCCGAAAATTCTTCTGCAAACGCCGTGCCACAGCTGTTGAAGCCATGCCATTGATGACACTGTAAAGTTCCCCGCGCTTGAATTGGTTGTTGGGCATATAGTTAGTTATGCAACTAATTTCAAAATTGACGTGTTTTAAGGAAACAGCCAAAAAAAAGAAACTAATTTTTAGGTAAAATAGGTTCCGGGCCATAGTCGCCTGAACGACTATCCGGTTGGCAAATATTGTTTTTCTTTGTTGCTATGATCAACTGGTGGATTTGGGCAGCGAGCATTGGAATGGGCAGCTATCTGTTGCTGATGGCTGTCTACAGCTACTATTACCGGAAGCTGAAGCCCTTTGAAGCCGGAACCACGATAACTGAGCCTGCGATATTCTTCTCCATACTCGTACCGGCACGCAATGAATCTGAATCAATAGGAGGCTGTATCCGGTCGATCTATAACAATGATTATCCCGCTCATCTTTTTGAGGTTATCGTGATAGATGATTTCTCAGAAGATGACACGCCTCTACAGGTACTGGCACTGCAGAAAGAGTTTCCTACGTTGCGTTTACTCTCGCTGCACAACTTTCCCGCCTCGGGCAATACCCACTTTAAAAAGCGCGCTATAGAAGTAGGCGTTGGAGAAAGTAAAGGCAACTGGATTGTAACAACGGATGCTGATGCCATCGTACCCAGACAATGGCTGAAACAACTGAACAATTATATTCATGCCCATCAACCTGTTTTTGTTGCGGCACCGGTAATATTCCACTCCGGAAAAAGCATGTTATCAAAATTTCAGGAGCTGGACTTTATGACGATGCAGGGAATTACGGCAGCATCGGTGGGAGCTGGGTTTCATAGCATGTGCAATGGGGCCAATCTGGCGTATAAGAAAGAAGTATTTTACAGCGTGGGTGGATTTGAAGGAAATCTACATCTGCCTACCGGTGATGATATGCTACTGATGCACAAAGTGAAGAAGGCCTTTCCTGAAGGTATTGGCTACTTGTTTTCCACGCAGGCAATTGTGAGCACCTGGCCACAAAAGAGTTGGAAAGATTTTTTACACCAAAGAATTCGTTGGGCAAGCAAGGCAGACAGTTATGGAGAGCCGGTAATCTTTAGTGTGTTGCTGGGTGTGTGGATACTAAACGCCCTCCTTTTGCTTGGAATGATCGGTATATTTTTTGATCATCAATTTCTTCTGCCCTGGTTTGTCTTAATGACTATGAAAACAATAGCAGAAGTTATTTTTCTTTTACCTGTAACCCAATTCTTTAAGAGGGGGGCGTTGTTGAGCCATTTCCCATTTTTGCAACCGCTCCACCTAATATATATAGTTGTAGCAGGATGGCTGGGAAAATTTGGTTCTTATCAATGGAAAAACCGGGTCATTACTACATCATCTAAAAGATAATGCTACAGCTCATCCGATCCGGGAAACCAGGCAAAAAGTAGGAGCGGTACCAAGGCAAGTACAGCAAAAAATAAAGAAATAATTTTTTTCATAAGGATTGATTTTAAATTCTGATTAATATTAAGTCGATTCGTTTAATACAAATTGTTATAATCCAGTAAAGAGTTGATTTTAATCGGTGAATTTGGATTCAATTACTTGTTGTTTAACTATTGTATCCGAAAGGTTAAACAACATAAGGTGATGAATACACATCCATTAATAATGATACAAAGGGAAGAAGTAACGTTGCCCGGAAAATCAGGCGAGATCAGTTTTTTCTTGCAGGTACTCTTGTTCCAATAACAATATTATACCCAAACAACAATAAAAGACCGATCCTATTTTGTCGGTTTCTATCAGGTCGCTCATTAGATTGAGTACAAGTACAATTGTGAGAACAGCAGTGGTGGTAAAGGCAATGGAGCGATAAAAATGACTTTGCAACTTCCGGCACAATCGCTGTAAAGAAAGGAACATACCAATGATCAGTAGCAGAAATAGAACTAATCCGATCCAGCCTTGTTCCAGCGCCAGCAATAAAAAATAATTGTGAACGGTAGAGTGTTCCGGGTTATCACTTACCCAGGTTTGAAACCTGCGCAGTGTGTAAGGTTGATAGTGTCGATAGAATGAATTAGGTCCAAAACCAGTAATGGGTTCATGCACCAACATCCGAACGCCGGCTACCCAGCGATGCCATCTCTCAGCTGTAGAGATATCTTTTCCCTCGAATGTTGCCTGCCAATGCTGGCGGAATTCTGTATGAAAATAGGTTTGGTCGTGATCGGGTGCAAATCGCATGTATCTTTTTTCTGTTACCAGCCATGCAGAACTAACCAATACGACTGTAGCAACCATTACCATCACGGGGACTACCCATTTTTTTTGTACAACATAGACCATTATTGCGCCGGCAGGTAATGCGACCCAGGCACCTCGGGAAAAAGCAAGTATCCAGGCAGCGATGCCAAGTAGTATACCGATGAAGAGTATATTTTTTTGGACTGATTTCCTGGGAGCGAGATAAAAACAAAGTACAGCAACAGGCAACAACAAGGTCAAGAGAGCAGCATAATTTACATGGTTCCTGAAAAAGGGGGCCATTGCTTTGCGAATGCTGAAGAAAGAGAACCCATACATGCCATGTCTTACCATGACCTGTACGACAAGCAAACCCATAGGTACCAGCAGGCAGGTAGCCCATATTTTCCAATGCCGGGGAGTTCGGATAAAAAATACCGGTAAAATAACAAAGGGAACGATGTACCAGATTTTGGCGAGGTTATATTTCACAGATAGCAACGGCTCTTGAGAATAGAAGCAGGTGATGGTTACCCAAATGAACTGTACTAACAGAAGGGTAAATAAATTCGATCGCAGTAATATGGAGGGGAATCTGGAAGGCATCAATAGAAAATAAAAAATTGCACCTGCCGATATAAAAATGATGATGGGTTCGGCGGTAAATTCAATAACAAGAGAAGTTGTAATAGACCATGCGGTAGAAAAAGGTATGTTAACAAACAGAAGCCAGAAAAGCATACGGGAAGGAATGAAAAATGCCGGCACCAATGCATAAGCCAGTAATATAGCAAAGGGAAACAACATCCAAACCCATTCAAAAGATAGTAATGCCATTAGTCCTGAAAACAAAAAAATCAGGACAAGCAAAATGGTTTGTACCCGAAAAGAAAGCGCGAACGAATTCATGCTACTGCAAATTGTTGCGGTGATATACAATCACCCAGGTCATTGCAAATAAAAGTGCGGTGATGAATGCCCCTGTGATAACGACTAATTTATCCGGACGAACAGCTGATTTATTTGCTATGGCACCATCCAGTACAATTAGCACATCTGGTATGGCTGCAAGAGCCTGCTGCCATTCACCTGTAATAGTTATATTATTGGCAATGAGTTGCCGGATGCTCTGGATTTTTGTTTCACGAATCACATTTTCAGCTTCGGAACTATCTCTTACAGCTGAAAGCGCAATAAATTCTTGCTGAAGTTTTTGTAAAGAATTCCTGAGTTCCTGAATAGTAGTGTTGTATTGCAATTGAATTCCCTCAAGCATTCTTAGATTGATTTTAGAACGAAAAGCGTTTACCCATAGTAGAGCTGTGTCGGGCTCTTTAGCCCACGCGATGATTTGCAGTTGACCCTTCTCGGTAGGTTTAGCATATAATTTCTTACGTAAGATATCAACGGCCTTTTCAATTCTTAAAGAAGAATCTGGCTCCTGAATTTTAAAATACCCAACCAGGTTATTTTCTACCACAATAGCTCGGTAGATTGAAATCCAGTCATTAGCCGATTCGATTCTTTCAATGTCATCTCCGCTACCAAAAAAGGAATAGAGGTCTTTGATATTGGGATTAAAGAGTTTGGCTTTATCGGTTAATTGTATATTGACCGGACTGATGGTAGCCACCGATTTGTACTCGGTCGGTAAAACATTTACGAGTAGAGCAGCTGCCAGGGTTATGCCAAGCGTGAATAGCAGTAAAAATTTTTTATGTTGATATAGCAGGGGTATAATCCGATCGAGGTGCAACATGGTTGAGATGTTTTAATGAAATTACAAATTAATTACCCGTTGGTTGCCACTACAATATTTCTATCGAGGCTTTCTTCCAGAGAGATAAAGGTTTCGGTTCGCTCGATGCCTTTAATTTTTTGTAATTCATCGTGAAGTACAAATCGCAGTTGCTGAATGTCTTTACAAACAATTTCAGCGAACATGCTATAGTTACCGGTGGTATAATTGAGCCGAACGATCTGGGGTATTTTTTTCAGTTCTCTGGCGACGGAGTCGTAAAGGGAGGATTTCTCGAGATAGATTCCAATAAACGCAATAACATCGTAGCCCAGCAGTTTGAGGTCTACCGATAATTTTTTACCTTTCACTACTTTTTGTTCTTCGAGTTTTTTGATGCGTACGTGTATGGTACCGCCGGAAACAAATAGTTTCTTACCCAGGTCGGCGTATGATATCTCTGCATCTTCCATCATAGCCTGTATGATCTGAAGATCGAGTTTGTCAAAATTTAGTTTAGCAGACATTTGGCTTGTTTTTTTACAAATATTCTAATAAAAATACAATATTATTGAATATTTTCTATATTTTTTGAATATTACTTAAATATTTACCAACTTATAAGGCTTTTATATTAATATTGTATAGTCAACAACGGCAACAAGTGTCGGAAGAAGGTTGACGATACTGTGGGGTGATGAAATTTTTGGCAGACATGCCCTCTTGTCTCGGGGGTGAGGATAATGGGATAAACGTAGTGTAGAGCCGCCTGTGTAGCGATATATAGGCGACCAGGGTCGACCACTGAACTTTGCGCTATAGCTAACCACCTCGTGGAGGTTCGATCCCTCCCCCTACAGCAACTACCGGAAAATCTGAGGACTTCAGTTTTCCGGTTTTTTTATGTCTTAACACTCAACAATCTCATCTCAGGATCTACAATTTTTTCAAAAACAAACCAATCAACTCCAGTCAATAATTATTTTTTATTAATCACATATACTTTTTTAATGCATAAACTTGGAGGCTTCGAATTGTTAAAAAAAGTAAAAGGCTAAATTCACCAAAACCTTCAAACACAAGTCGTGAAAAAAAGGATTGAAGAGCAGAAAGCTACGAGTCAAAATTTCCTCTTCTCTACCATTTTGATCTAGTGGAAGGAAATACAATTGAAATGTTGGAATATATATCCCGTCTTTCAATATTGCGTTGAACCTGAAAAAGAAACGAGGCTGTTCGGAAACTAAATAAAAGAGATTATAAAACAGAAACATCTCCTGCGGAGTAAAATTTTTAACCTACATTCCTAACCACTAAACAATGCTTATGCAAAAAAATCATCTGGGCAGATGGATGCTCCTACTGCTCTTGAGCCTGAACATTTCGCAAGTTCTCGCCCAAGGCTTTACCGCATCCGGATCCGTTAAGGAAAGCCAAACAGGCAATCCACTCAGAGGCGTCTCCGTAGCCATAAAAGGCACCAAACAGGTAACTACTACCGACGCCAATGGTAATTTCAGTATTAAAACCACTGGCAATAATGCAGTGCTCGTCCTAAATTATGTTGGCTATAAAAAAGCCGAAGTAACAGTATCTCCTTCCAATTCTTCTGTTGCCATCTCTTTGGAAGAAGACATTAACCCGCTAAAAGAAGTCGTAATTACGGGTCTAGCCACTAACATCAAGCGTTCCAATCTCGCCAATGCTGTAACCACTATTTCCGCAAAGGACCTCGTGGGAACTACACAGATTCAAACTGCTGATGGTGCTCTTTATGGAAAAGTTGCTGGTGCCAATATCCGGATGAACTCCGGTGCTCCGGGCGGTGGTATCAACATCCAACTCCGTGGCCTTTCCAGCCTCACACAAGCATCTGCACCTCTGATTGTTTTGGATGGTGTGTATATCAGCAATGCCTTCCAAAGAACCGGACGTGCCTCTGTTTCACAGGCGGGTGCCTCCAACCAAGACGATGGGGCCAATCGACTGGCAGATATCAACCCAGCTGATATCGAAAGCGTAGAGGTTCTGAAAGGACCCTCAGCTGCCGCTATCTATGGTACACGCGCGAATGCCGGTGTAATCGTAATTACAACCAAAAAAGGTGCTGCCGGCAAAACCAGCATCAGCTTTGGTCAAGATATCGGTATGGGAACTCCATTAAAAATGATGGGTGTAGATGACTGGAGTGAGGCCAAAATCAATACCTTCTTTCCCGCAGCCAGAAGACCTATTGAAATTACCCGCTACCAAAATGCCGTATCCACAGGTACTTTTGTAAACTACGAGGATTACTTCTATAATAATACCGCCTCTCTTCTTAACTCTCGTCTCAGCCTACGCGGTGGTGACGAAAAAACAAAATTCTTTGTCTCAGGCAACCTGACGAGTGAAGATGGAATAGTAAGAAGAACCGGTTTTGAAAGACAATCTATCCGTGCTAACATCGATCACAAAATCAGTAAGAATATCACACTGAGTGTCAACTCAAACTTCATCCGTACCAATACAGACCGCGGATTTACCGGCAACCAGAACAATACCGGTGCCAGTATCGGATACAACATCGCCTATGTGCCCAATTACTTTGATCTGCGCCCGGTGAACGGAATCTATCCTGCTAACCCCTACTTCGCAGAGAATCCGGTAGCAGTTACCGACAAAGGCATCAACAACTCACTGGTAAATCGTTTCATTCAATCCTTCAATCTTGACGTAAACCTCCTGCGCACCGAAAAGTCTCAACTGAAATTCAGACTGAATGGAGGTCTCGACTACATCCAGAATTCTACCAAAGTATATCTTCCGGATGACCTTCAATACCAAAGAGGTCAGGCAAATCCCGGTGATGTTCTTGTGGGTAAGCAGGAAAGCATGAATACTAATTTTCAGGCAGCCCTCGTGTACAACTGGGAAGTATATAAAATAAAATTGATCACCCAGGCAGTTATGGATCGCCTTGATTTTAAAAAAAATTGCCTCTTTAACAGAGGTCGTGGCTTAGCCCCCGGACAATCCAATATTAAACAAGCAACTGTCCAGGAAGTGGAATCACAATTTGAGAGTTCACAAAGAGATGTGGGTATTTTCGCTCAACAAGAAGCCAACTACGAAGACAAAATCATCGGAACTGTTGGCGTTCGTATGGATAAATAACACACCAATGGCGACCCGCAGAAATATTTTGCCTTCCCTAAAGCATCGTTGGCAGTCAACCTGACCAATTTTGATTTCTGGAAATCAAGAACCATCTCTCAACTTAAACCCCGCATCGCCTATGGTCAGACGGCCGGACCCGTTCCCTTCGGTGCCACTTTCACATCATTAGGGGGTGTTAACATCGGCGGGTTACTGGGATCAACCGTTGCCACCAGCATCGGTAATCTGATCGTCGTTCCTGAAAGAGCTGTCGAACTTGAATTCGGAGTTGACGCCGGCTTCTTCAACAACCGCCTTTCACTCGAAGCAACTTATTACATCAAAACTACCAAAGACAACCTGCAACCCCTGAACCTCTCTCCTGCCACCGGAGTTGTAAGCACCATCAGCAACGAAGCAGAAATGAGGAACAAGGGTATTGAATTGAGCCTGGCCGGTACCATCATCCAGAAAGAAAAAATCAAATGGACCTCCCGTTTATTGTGGTGGAAAAATGATGTACTGATCACCAGACTTGGTATCCCCTCCTACACTACCGGCGCATTCGGTACAGCTTTGGGAACCTTCCTGATTCGCCAGGGCGTTGCACCTACCACCATCGTAGGTACTCCTTTTGTATCTCCTGATTTTACTGTATGGGGAAATGCACAACCTGATTGGACATCCTCCTGGTCGAACAACATCACCTTCCTGAAGAACTTCGAATTCAATGTTTTGATGGAATATAGAAAAGGTGGTGACAACATCAACCTGACTTCCTTCCTGACAGATGGCGGGGGAACTACCAAAGGTTGGTTTGATGATGACAACAAGGATGGAATTCCCAATGGCCGCCAACGCCCCCCTGCACCCTTCAATAATGCCGGTCGTTGGGTACAAGATGCTACTTTCCTGAAAGTACGCGAACTGGGCCTCTACTACAACGTGCCTAAGTCAGCCTTGGGAAAAGCTGGTAGCTTTATCCAAAGGGCAAGGGTAGGACTTTCCGGAAACAACGTATTTTTATCTACTAAATATGTTGGTTATGATCCTGAAACTTCCACCTTCGGTGCCCAGGCACTTGCCAATAACGTTGACGTAGCTCCCTACCCTTCTGCCAGAAGGTTATTCTTCCACTTACAAATTGACTTCTAAATCATAACAACATGAAAAAGCTACCTATACTACTTTTAATGGGTGTTACCCTTTCGCTTTTCTCCTGTAACCCCTTCGAGATAAAAAAGCTGGAAGACCCCAACAACCCCAGTGAAGCAAGTGTATTAAACAACGCTTCCCGCAGTCAAATTCAATTCCTGGTGACAGGTCTCGAATCAAGACACAGAGGATATGTTACCAACATCTCTCAGGCATGGAACACTTTCGGAAGAGAAATCTGGTACCTGAACGCATCTGACCCCCGCTTTCAAACAGACTGGCTGGGACAAGCAGGTCGCTTACCTGATGCGGCATTCTTCGGATTCGGAGCTACCGGCGGCGGATCCTATGCGACACCCTACCAAACAATCAAACAAGGATATGTATTAATTGAATCTGCACAAAACAGTTCTTTCCTCAGTGCGGCTGAAAAAAATGCAATATCGGGATTCGCTAAAACTATCCAGGCCTATCAATTTATTATACATGCCAACTGGCAATATGATAATGGTATTCGCACAGATGTGAAAGATCCACTGAAACCAGGTGGATTCAGATCTTATACTGCCGCTCTTGGCTTTATAGATTCATTGTTGAATGCCGGATTAGCCGACCTTAATAACGCCGGCACTGTATTCCCCTTCACATTGACAGCTGGTTTTGCCGGATACAATACCATTGATGGATTGAAAAGAGTCAACAGAGCCATCGCAGCCAGAGTTGCTGTTTATCGCAAAGACTGGCAAGGTGCCCTTAATGCACTTTCTCAATCTTTCATGAACCTGACCGGTCCACTAAGCGCAGGTCCGTCGCATACCTGGGGCGCTCCTCCGGATTCTTTCAATCCGCTTTTCTACGTTTTAGATGCCAACATCAATACCATCATCGTGGTACACCCATCTGTACTTGCAGATGCAACACCCGGAGACACACGTGTTAGCAGCAAATTCCACCAACGTTCTGTTCCTGTTACAGTGACTACAGATGCAACGCCTCTGGTAGGAACACACCAGGACAAAAGATGGGCCACCAATACCGCTCCGATTCCCTTTATTAAAAATGAAGAGTTGATCCTCATCAAAGCAGAGGCTCATGCCCAGCTGAATCAAACTACTGATGCTGTAGCTGCAATCAACATCATTCGCACTGCAGCGAATATCGGTAACTATACGGGAGCTACTACACAAACAGCATTGATAGATGAAATTCTCTATCAGCGCAGGTACTCTCTTTGGGCAGAACCCTGGGGCCATCGCTGGATTGATGCCCGCAGATATGATAAACTGAACACCATCCCAACATCATTTGACAAAGGAACCATCTTCCGCCAATTCCCTCGCCCTCAGGCTGAATTGAATTGGGACCTTTATGCAGGTGGGTAGGTTATTCCTCAAAAGAACATAACAAAAAGGGGTTATCAAATGGTAACCCCTTTTTTTATAATTACTGAATCGAAAAAAATAAATTACCTATTCGACATCTGACTTACTCAAATACCCCGACAACTCTTCCATCATGTCGCGACTGCCGCCGAAAAAAGGACAGCGCTGGTGCAAAGTAGTGGGCTGAATATCTAAGATCCTTTGCCGGCCGTCCGTAGCAATACCACCAGCCCTTTCTATCAGATAAGCCATCGGATTACATTCATACAACAACCGTAGCTTTCCCCCCGGCAAATCGGTCATGCCAGGATACATAAAAATTCCTCCCATGATAAGATTCCGGTGCACATCAGCTACCATACTTCCAATATAACGCTGACTATAAGGACCTCCCTCTTGCATCGCCCTTTTCTGACAAGCCGTGATGTATTGCTGAACACCTTTTTCATACCTAAAAAAGTTACCATGGTTAACAGAGTAAATGTTGCCGATGGGCGGACATTGAATATCAGGATGACTCAAACAAAATTCCCCAATGGAAGGATCCAGGGTAAAACCATTGACACCCCGCCGGGTGCCATATACAAACATGGTGCTGCTGCCATAAATAACATAACCCGCTGCTACCAACTTGTTGCCGGGTTGTAAAAAATCATTTTCCACACAAGGTTGTCCCACCGCACTCAGGCGTCGATACACACTGAAAGTAGTTCCAATGGAAACATTCACATCAATATTACTAGAGCCATCCAACGGATCAAACAGACATATATACTTGCTGTTATTACTTACCTCATCATTGAAAATCTCAACACCCTCAATCTCTTCACTTCCAATACCCGCACAACTGATGCCATGCTTCAAAACCCCAACCAGCTGCTGATTAGCGAATACATCCAGTTTCTTTACATCCTCGCCCTGAACATTGGTATGGCCGGCCTCTCCTAAAATATCTACCAATCCGGCCTTATTCACTTCCACATTGATCCGCTTTGCTGCCAGTCCGATATCACGCAACAAACTACTCAGCTCCCCGGTAGCAGAAGAAAAATTTCTGAGCTGCTGAATCGTAAACTCATCTAGGGTGAGTACCTTTCTGTTGATATACATAGACATCAATTGAGTTAATCAATAACAGCCGTCAATTCACCGATCAAAACTTTCTGATCAGTCTTACATGTACCGGAGTTTCCCGGTATTCCGTATAGGTGTAACCATTATAAAAGTTGATTACATACGCCCCATTCGCATCTTCCTTGGACGGCTGGGAAGTCCAGTAATTCCCTACCTGAAAACCACCAATCAACTGACGATGCACATACAATAACTCCAACTCCTCTTTATTGGGCACTCTCCACTGATCGGATTCACCCAAGCGGAAATCTTTTGCCAACTGTATCGCCTCCGACCACTTCATCATCTTCCCTGCATCTTCCTTGGCTACCAATAATCCATGAGGCACCTTCTTCTCATAACCCGGCTGACCCTTCTCAATGATGGTAACAACGATTCCTCCCTGATAACTATCACCGGGCTTTAATCGCTGCGCATGCACCGGAGCTGCGACAAAAAAAACCAGACAGAGCAACCAGGCTGTCTGTAAAATAATTGACCGCTTCATTTTACTTGATTTCATATAGCAAGTTACAAACAAAATACCACCCACTTCACTTGCCGCCGATCAGATTCCCCTTCCACCCCATTTTCACTGATCTGTCGTAAACTACACACTCCAAGCTACATCGCATGTGCTATTACCTGGGCATAGAAGTGAAAAAAGAAACCTTTATTCACCTGAAAGACTTGCAGGTGCAAGTAAAAGAACATGACCTGATTCGTCCCGTAATGAGTGGCTTTGAATACGACACCTGGCCCATTATCATTCCGGCAGCAGATGGAAAAGAACTGGAACTAACACTGGCACATTGGGAACTGATTCCCGGCTGGATTAACTCACAGGAAGAATTGGTCGCCAGCAGAAAAAAATTCAATACCCTCAACGCTACTGCAGAAAGATTGTTGGAAAGCCGTGTCTATCAAGCTGCTGCAGTAAAAAGACGGTGCCTCATTCTGGCTTCCGGTTTTTACGAGTGGCTGCATTTTACACCTCCCGGAACAAAAAAACCCATCGCTTACCCCTATTATATCACAGTTTCGCACCAACCCTACTTTTTTATTGCAGGCATCTGGCAAAACTGGACTGACAAAGCAACGGGCGAGACCATGCCTTGCTTTTCATTGGTCACCACCACTGCCAATTCCATCATGTCAGCCATCCACAATACCAAAAAACGTATGCCCACTATTCTTCCCGAAGATCAAGCCTACCAATGGATTCAACCTAACCTGAGTAAAGAGGAGATCGCCCGGCTGTCAGCTTTTTCTATTCCAAGCGACCAACTTTCTGCCACCACCATCCACAAAGATTTCAGAACATCCCACCATCCTACTGAACCATTTCAGTTCGGGGAATTACCCGAATTAGCCATCCGGTGACCGGCTGAAAACAAATCTCAAAATGCTAAATATTTTAGTATTTTGCGGGGTGGAATGGTTTTTCAAGATACTTTTTGACCGTAAGTACATCACGCTCAAAGCAAGACTCATCTACCTCTCTGATCAGGTGGAACGCATCGTAGTAATGGGACGCAATCGTTCCATTACCTTACAAAGCAACCGTCCCATGCTGGAAAACAAGGGTCTCAAAAACAAGCGGATACATTGGAAAATCATAGACGGCACCCTGCACTCCCTCAATGTTCAGCAAAATATTTTACAAAGCCTCGAAAGACATTTAAAAAACAATGGACCCGTTCCACCTCCTTCGCCTTAACCTGTCTGCCGCTACTTGTATATTTGCGGAACCATGGGACAAAAAAAACTGATTCGGTTTGAAGAGATCCGGCATTTTTCGAATGTGCTGGAATACCCTTCACAAATGAAGGGAAAGTGGCATGAATTTTTCGGTAATCACCACCCAATAACACTGGAACTGGCCTGCGGTAAGGGAGAATATGCAGTGGGATTGGGCCGACTGCATCCTGAGCAGAATTACATTGGCATCGATATCAAAGGTAATCGAATTTGGAGAGGTGCAAAGACCGCTCTGGATGAAAAGCTGGGCAATGTGGCCTTCATACGATCTGCTATCGATCAGGTGTCGAACTATTTTGACCCGGAGGAAGTAGCCGGTATTTGGATAACCTTCCCTGACCCGCAATTGCGGGAATCAAGGTCAAAAAAAAGACTGACCCACCCCAGGTTCCTTCGGTTGTACCAACAATTCCTTGCTCCCGGAGGAAAAGTACACCTGAAAACCGATAGTCCGGTTTTATACACATTTACTTTAGAAGTAATTAACTTATTTGGACTTTCCTTGTTATACCATACAGATAACCTGTATGGAGGTGGTGATGTGTCTGAGGAATTATCCATTAAGACACATTATGAGGGTTTGGACATAGCAGGTAGCCAACGCATACATTATATTTGTTTTTTACTGGACCAGCCCCTGCCGACAGAGAAAGATGTGATTTTAAAAAAACAGACAAGTGAGCCAGGAATTGATTGAGGGAACAGATTTTTATTATGATGAAAACGGCATGACCGTGTTCACCCGCGAGTACCACCTTAACAAGGGTTACTGCTGTGGTCATGGCTGCCTTCATTGTCCTTACGACTATATAAATGTGCCTGAGCCGAGGAAGTCATATTTATCAAAAAGCACCAACGAACAATTGCCCCCGGCCGCAGCTCACTAATTTTTCCTGTGCGAAAAAAGAATTCAACAGAACAGCCCCGAGAAGTATTACCCGCAGGTTCGCGTGATACAGACTTTTTCAGCAGGGTATATGAGGTAGTTCGCCTGGTGCCCAGGGGAAGAGTCACCACCTATGGCGCCATCGCGCGTTTTCTGGGAAGTGGGAAAAGTGCTCGTATGGTGGGCTGGGCTATGAATGCTTGTCATCACGTAAAGCCTTCGGTACCGGCACACAGGGTGGTGAACAGGAACGGACAGCTTTCAGGAAAAATGCACTTTGGTGATCCGAATCGAATGGAGCAATTGCTCAAGAAAGAGAAAATAAAAGTATCAAAAGATACGATTGTCAATTTCGAACAACTACTCTGGGATCCCCAGCAAGAAATTGAAATGCTCTGATCAGCGGTAATATGGATGAATCATCCAGTAAACTATAGGGCCCGTCACTGCAACATAGAACCAAAGTGGCCATGTTATTTTTGCCAGTTTTGTATGTAGTGCATATTCTGCAGTTAATGCCCGGTAGGCAGTAAACAATATGAAGGGAAGAATAATTGCTGCCAGAAAAATATGCGTAATCAGAATAATGAAATAGACTGTTCTTGTACTACCGACAGCCAGCAACTCATTCGCATCCACTTCGCCATCGTGGTTGCTGTCACCAAACTTAGCTTCCCCTGCAAGAAGGTGGTGTAGAATATAAGAAACCAAAAAGATCACAGAGAAAATGAGGGCTGTCATCATCAATTGCTTGTGCAAAGTATAGTTACCCTTTTTCACTGCAACCAAAGCTGCCACCAGCAACACAGCTATCAGGGCATTGATGAATGCATTTGCCGTAGCAAAAACATGCACATCAAAACCTGGATCAAGATTGAGTTGAATCTTTCCAAGTAATACGACTACTGAAAAAACAACCACAGAAAAAATTCCGATCAGCCAATATGCTTTTTTATCATTCTTTGCTAAAACAGGGGGTAGCATATAATTCGGTTTTAATTGACAATATTTTCTCTTTTCTTTCGGGACTGCATAATTAGTACAAAAAATATAACCAAGACCACAATGATGAGCCACAGCCAGCCAAGTTCCTGAATTTGAATGAACAAACGGCTCTTTTTTGTTTTGTCTTTCTCGAGCAGCAACAATCCTATATCGCGGGAAAGCTTTAACATAGACGCCGAATCGAGCCCGTTATAATAACCCCGCACTTTATAATACTTATCCAACAATACAAATCTACTGGTATGAACGAAGTCGGGGGTCACCGGTTCTTCACTGAACTTGTCTACTTTCAGCTCGTTGAATGCAAAATCATAAATGGCCTTTCTGTCACCGGTAAGCATCCACCAGTTGTCATGGTTAACACCCATCCGGTCTGCATATTCTTTCAATACAGGTACACTATCGTGCTCAGGATCTACTGTGAATGAAATAAACTGTACGATGGAACTGTCCAGTTTTTTCCGGGTATTTCCTCCTCGCAAAAAAGATTCCTGCAGTGTCTGCATGTTGGAGGTAAGTCTGGGACAAATTCCACGGCAGCTGGTGAAAAAGAAATCTGCAACGATTATTTTTCCGGGACGATCATACAATGAAACCGTATCCCCCAATTGATTCACCAGCGTTATATTGGCTGTCTTGTGCCAAACTGTATCACTAACAAGTTTCCCTTTCACCTCTTTTGCCACAACCGTATCCATGAGGTAATGTCGTGGCATCTCCACGGCATTGTCACTATATGACTGCAGCAACAGATAAGCGGAAAGGGGCAGAACAAGTGCCAGCATCAACCCTAACAGTGCGCTTTTATTCATGTGGTACGATTAAAAAACCATCGCCGCCGGCGATGGTGTATGATCAAATAGTATGGAGAATCAATCTACTAATGCTTACCACCTTCCGGCTTGTGCTCTTTCTTCTCTACCTTGATGGTGCTTTGTTCCTTAAAATGCGGATCGTACGTGTTGCGCAGATTTTTAAAGGAGTTTCCATCATAGAGGAAAGCGATGATGAACCAAATGAAGAGAGCCAGCGGTACTACAATCGTCATAATCAGGTTGCGGATCTCATGTTTCAGGTGCATGAAATAAGCTACGATATAGAATGCTTTTGCCATCATGAGGATGACGATTACACCCTTGATCAAAAGACGCAGGCCCTGTTTCTCCAATGGTATGCCAATCATCATAAAACCCAATACCAATTCGATGATGGTGAGAACCGTGAGAATGATGGTTACTTTCCAAATCTCTTTCGTTCCTCCACCCGACTGGTGTTCTGCATGTGTATGTTCCATAAATAAGCTTAGTAGTGTTGAGAGAAAATTATTGTTACAATCAGATCAGGTAAAAGCAAGTGAATACAAAAACCCAAACAAGGTCTACAAAGTGCCAGTACAATCCCGCCTTCTCGATCATCAGGTAATGGCCACGTTTTTCAAAGCTGTTGTTCATCGCCATGATCAACATAATGATATTAATGATAACACCCGAGAATACGTGAAATCCATGGAAACCGGTAATGGTGAAAAAGTAGTTGGTAAAGTTGGTAGATGAAGCAGTACCATCATGGTTCGGGAAGGGATTGCTTCCCCACCAGGCACCTTCATGATAAAGATGCGTCCACTCCCAAGCCTGGCAACCTAAGAAGGCAGCACCACCTATAATCGTCATGATCATGTACTTGATCACGCCTTTCTTGTCCATATTGTGACCTGCATGAACAGCCAGTACCATAGTCACGGAACTGATGATCAGAATGAAGGTCAAGATACTCACGAAAACCAGCGGAGCATGCACCCCTTCCGGTGCAAAAGGAAAACTCTTAAATACTTCGTTCGGATCGGGCCATCCATTGGAGGAGAATCGGATGGTTCCATAAGAGATCAGAAAAGCGCCAAAAGTGAAGGCATCACTCATGAGGAAATACCACATCATGAGTTTTCCATATTCCACATTAAAGGGACTCTTTCCGCCGCTCCACAATTTGGTGGGTGTTACTGTTGTAGTTGACATGGGGCTATTGAAAATTTCGGTACAAATTTATTAGGTGTTGAGCAAAAACAGGCATTTATGTTGAACTTTTTCTTCATCTAACCTACTGATAAATAGAATAGGAATAAATAAATCCATAATACGTCTACAAAGTGCCAGTAAATACCTGCCAGTTCGATTGGCAAAGGGCTGTAATTCTTTGTTTTACTGCTGTAAACGCCTACAAGCAATACGATCAGGGCAATCACACCGCCCAGCACATGCAACATGTGCATGCCGGTAATTACCAGCAAATAGGAGGCGGCAGAGTTGCTGCGCTGTCCGATCAGCTGAATACCATCTTTTTCCAGCTGCCAGAACCCTGTTAGCTGACAAACAATGAAGATAAGTCCCAAAACTGCCGTTACCGTTATCAATTGTCGATAACGGAGCATTTCTCTGGCTTTGAATGCTTTCCCGGCCAGGTGCAGGGTCAAACTGCTGGCGAGAATTACTGCAGTACTCAGCCAAAAGATTTTGGGGAGACTGAATTTGAGCCAGCTGCCTTCATTCATTTTAACAATATAGGCACTGGTAAAACCGGCAAACATCATCACAATGCTGGCCATGGCTACCCACAGCGTGAACTTTTTGGGATGAATGCGGGAAGAAGCGACAGTTGTAGTATTCATACGATTATCTGCTTTGAATTCAATTGACTTTATCTGCCAGCAATGCCAGCAGCACTACCGGGAGATAGATATAGCTGCTAAACATCACCCGTCTGGCTGCGGGTACATCCATACTGATATAGAGACGCATACTTTGGAAAACCATGAACAAGTTGGCAGCCACCAAGACCCACATGCTCACATAACCGGTGAGACCGAAATAATAGGGCAAGATACCAACCGGAATCATCAATACTGAATACATCACTGCCTGAAGGGCTGTGAAACGTGTGGGGCCCTTATCGGCAGGCAGCAATTTGAATCCGGCTTTGCTGTAATCTCCATGTGCCACCCATGCTATTGCCCAGAAATGGGGGAATTGCCAAAGAAATTGTATGGCAAACAAGATCCATCCACCAGCATTCGTAAAGGTTTTATCGCCGACTGCAATGGTTGCAAATGGATCGATTGTATTAGTTGCAGCCACCCAACCTATCAAACACGGTAAAGCGCCAGGGAAGGCACCTACCAACACAGCGATGGAGTTGATTTTTTTTAGCGGCGTATAAATAAAGGCATAAAGGAACAAGCTGAATGCCGATAAAAGGGCGGCACTCCAATTGAAGGCATGTGCTTCGTCCCGGAAGAAATAGCCAATGATCAGGATGCCTGTACCCCCTGCGATTGCAGCAAAAGCGTAGGCTTCCTGTTGTGTCATCCTGCCCGCAGCCACCGGTCTGGATGCAGTTCGCTTCATCATGGCATCCGTGTCTTTTTCCTGTGCCTGGTTGATAGCATTGGCACTTCCTGTAATCAACATGCCAGACAAGAAAAGCCAGGCAATCATCGTCCAATTAAAATGAATAATATTGGGAGCCAGGAGATAACAAATAACACAGGAAAAAACTACCGTAAAACTCAGGGTGAATTTGGTAAGCTGGAAATAGTCCCGCCATTTGCTTGGCTTTTCGTTGCCTGTAAGATTATCGGTGGCGGTTGTATTCATTTAACAATAGTTGTTGCTTGAAAAACGGTTTGTGAAGGACTTGCTGTAACAACAATGTCCGACAGGTTTTGTTCTTAACAACAATGCTCCCATGGGTGAGGGAGCATTGCCTGGTTTATCCTATGTTCCGGTTAGGCAAAGCCGATTTACCGGAGATATTTTTATCAATGATGGCTTTCGTCAGCTCCCACCGGAGTGGTCTGCGAAATGAACTCCTTACCATCTTTACCATAATCATACGGCCAGCGGTGAACCTCAGGTATTTCGCCGGGCCAGTTACCATGTCCGGGACGAAGCGGTGTAGTCCACTCGAGTGTATTAGATCCCCATGGATTCAAGCTGGTTACCTTACGTCCCTTAAAGATGGAATAGAAGAAGTTAATCAGGAACAGTAATTGTGCAGCAAATACAATCATGGCAACAGTACTGATGAAGCGATTGAGCTCTGCAAACTGCTTGAAACTTTCCCAGATGCTGTAATCATAATAACGTCTTGGCATACCCGCGAGACCCTCATAGTGCATGGGCCAGAAAATCATATAAGCACCTGCAATAGTGATCCAGAAGTGCATGTAGCCAAGCGTATTGTTCATGTAACGGCCATACATTTTAGGATACCAGTGATAGATACCGGCAAACATACCGAACATGGAAGCCACACCCATTACTATGTGGAAGTGGGCGATTACGAAATAAGTATCATGCAGGTGAATATCAATCGCTGAATTACCCAGCCAGATACCGGTCAATCCTCCAGAAATAAACAGGCTCACAAAGCCGATTGCAAACAACATACCGGGCGTAAAACGGATGCTTCCTCTCCAGAGTGTAGTCAACCAGTTGAAAACTTTGATGGCAGATGGAACTGCAATCAAGAGAGTAAGGAGTACGAAAATTGATCCCAGCAATGGGTTTAATCCTGTCACGAACATGTGGTGAGCCCAAACCAGGAAAGCCAGAATAGCAATAGCAAACAAAGAACCCACCATCGCGATATAACCGAAAATTGGTTTTCTTGAATTCACTGAAAGAATCTCAGACACCATACCCATAGCAGGTAACAGAATAATGTATACTTCAGGGTGACCGAGGAACCAGAACAAGTGCTGGAAAAGAATGGCACTTCCGCCCTCGTTGGGCAATGCACCTACTCCATTCACGAAAATATCAGACAAATAGAAGCTGGTTCCAAAGTTGCGGTCGAAGATCAGAAGGATGAAACCGGACAGCAATACAGGGAAAGAAAGTACTCCCAATACTGCTGTAAAGAAAAGCGCCCAGATAGTCAATGGAAGACGCGTCATGCTCATTCCTTTGGTACGCATATTCAGGATGGTTGCAATGTAGTTCAACCCACCCAAGAGTGAAGACACTACGAATAAAGCCATAGAGATAATCCACAGATCCATACCTGTTTTGGATCCGGGTGAGGCATCACCCAATGCGCTGAGGGGTGGGTATGCTGTCCAGCCACCACTGAAGGGGCCGGTCTCTACAAACAAAGAAGACAACATAACAATGCTCGCAATAAAAAAGAACCAGTAGCTGAGCATGTTCAGGAAAGGAGAAGCCATGTCGCGGGCACCTACTTGCAAAGGAATAAGGAAGTTGGCAAAAGTACCACTCAAGCCGGCAGTCAATACAAAGAATACCAATACTGTTCCGTGAGTAGTTACAAGAGCATAATAAGCTTCGGGAGTGATACGACCTCCTTTAGCCCATTTACCCAGGATTGTTTCAAGCCAGGGATATGCATCTTCGGGATATCCCAACTGGAAACGGAACAGAACACTCATCAATCCGCCCAATACGGCCCAGAACATACCTGTTATCAGGAACTGCTTGGCGATCATCTTATGATCCTGACTGAAAATGTACTTGGTAATGAAGGTCTCGTGGTGCTCATGGTGCTCGTGATGGCCGTGATCATCATGATGAACTGCCACCGCCCCTGCTGCCTGTGTCTCTGCTACGTGACTCATAAGTGTATGCTTTTGTGATTTCTGTTAATGCTTTATTCTTCTTTATTCTTTCAATATTACATCTGAGCTTTATCCTTGTTGCCTGATTTTGCCATGCTGATTACAGATTTAACAGAATCTGCAACAGGTTTAACAGAAGGATCCTTATCCGGAAAATTTACCAGATACTGAGGTTTTTGCTTGGCCATCCAAAGATCATATTCCTCCTGTTCCACCACTTCAATATTTCCTTTCATAGAGTAATGGCCGTTTCCACACATTTGGTCACAACTGATTTCATAGGCGAAATTCGGATTACCAGTCATTTCTTTCATCTCCTTGGTGGTGTATTTAGGTGTGAACCACAAGGTAGTAGGAATACCGGGTACAGCATCCATCTTCATCCGGAAATGAGATAAGCCCACATCATGTATAACATCCCTGGATCCAATTACCAGTTTCACCGGCTTACCTTTAACTAAGTACATAGTTTGTTCAGTCACCACGTCATCATGGCTCAACTGATCTTCCCATATAATGCCCAAACTATTGGTGGCTGGGTCGATGTTCTTGTAGTATTTTTTTCCGAAAGAAGCATCTTTTCCGGGATAACGATAAATCCATCCAAACTGCTTACCTGTGATCTCAACGACCATTGCTTCTCTTGGAGCCTCTCCGGTAAATAAGAACCAGTTGCGCAAACCAATACCAATGAGTACCATCAGCACCAAGGCAGGTATGATGGTCCAGATGAATTCAAGTTTGGTATTGTGGGGGAAGAAAAATACTTTGTTGTCATCATTTTGCTGGTACTTGTATGAGAAGTAGAACAAAATAATTTGAGTTATGATGAAAACAATACCGGTTACTGCAATGGTAAGCCACATCATAGAATCTACGCGCTCGCCCTCAACACTGGCAGATTCCTGCGCAAGCAGTGTTTGTCCGAAATAAACTTCATTACAATACCAAACACCCAACAAACCCAATACGAGGAAAACAATCATTAGCCAGGCATTGATCTTGTTGCTTTGCCTTAAGCCCTTTTGTTCGCCTCTCAGCAGGGTTACATACTCACTCGCCTTGGCTATCTGGAAGATAATGATGAAGATCAGGGCGATGACAGCGGTTGTAAAGAGAATAGACATATATAATTCAGTTATTGCTTTTGAATAGGATAAGTTCTTTTATACCTGATGAATGATACTTTCTTTGAGGAAAGGGTGGTACTTCGGAACCAGTGGTTTGGATGCCAGTGAACGGCTTGTCATGAAAATCATTGTACCCACAAAGAATGCCAGGATTCCAAAATCGAGCCAGCCAAGGGTAACATGATCTTTCGACAAACTGCCCATCACCATCTGATAAAAGTCAATCCAATGTCCAAAGATGATTAAAACTGCCATAAAAGTTACCAGTGTGTAATTTCTCTTCGCAGAACGCTTCATGAGAATCAACAAGGGACAAATAAAGTTGATGATCAGATTCAGGAAGAAAATTCCTTTGTAAGGACCTTGAACACGGTGCTTGAAGTAAACAGTTTCTTCAGGGATGTTGGCATACCAAATCAACATGTATTGTGAGAACCACAAATAGGTCCAGAAGATAGAGAATGCGAACATGAATTTTCCAATATCGTGCAGGTGTTCCTGTGAAGTCAGTTCGAGGTAACCTTTGTTTTTCAAATAGATTACCCAAAGGGCAACCAAAGACATACCTGATACGAATGAACTGGCGAAAGTGTACCAGCTATACATAGTAGAGTACCAGTGTGCATCTATGCTCATCATCCAGAGCCAGGGTACAGCAGATCCAACAGTTAATGCAAACCAAACCAGGAAGAGTGCAGCGCGAACTGTACCGCGATAAATATAACGGGCACCTGATTCCTGTGTGAACGGAGCCTCATCCGCCTCGCGGCTAATTTGGCGCATTCTCCAGCCAAGCAAGCTCCACAAGCCGATGGTCAAAGTGGTCCATATCACAAAGAAATTCGGATTCAAAAATCCTTTTTTTCCTCTGAGTATTGGATCATTGGCAACTGCTTCTGAATCGAGCCAGTGGTAGATATGGTGTTTGTGTCCGAGTACAACATAGAGAAGAACTGCAAACGTAATCGTTCCAAAGACTGGAACAAGGGTAGAAATGGCTTCAGGAATGCGGCGGAAAGATTGCTGCCAGCCACCCATGGCCAAGGTTGTGATGCAAATAAAGAACATGCTGGCATTGCAAATCAGTGTCCAGAAGATGGTATTGTACATTAATGTTCCCCAAAAATGAACCTGCTCGTGCTCATCTTTGCTGAAGCCCTTGGTGAACATGCCGTACAGCAGTGCAGCACCGCCGATGCCGATCAATGCCAACGACCATGTTTTCATTTTACCGGGGATCTCAAATTGGTCTCTGATAGATGCCATTGTATTTCTTTTATTCGTTTATCTCATTTGCCGTTACCGGCATAAAAGTCTTGTACTATTTTTTTGCGGTTGTATCTGTTGCAGCTGCTTTTCCTTCCTGCTGCTTGTCTTTTATGTAGCGGATTACCATCCAGCGTTGCTTTCTGCTCAACTGAGAAGCATAAGAACCCATGAGGTTCTTACCGTAAGTGAGCGAATAGAACATTTGTCCATCAGGCATTGCTTCATATTTCGCATCACCTACCAAGGAGGCGGGCTTTGCGGGATAAGGTCCGGCACCATCTTTATACAAAGGGCCATTCCCCTTGAGATTGGCTCCATGACAGATACCACAATTGATGAGGTACAGGCGCTCTGCCTCCTTTGTTTCATCTGCTGATAATGAAACAATCGGATTTTTTACCGCCTTGGATGCTGTATAATTAGTGGTATCACCTGCTGCATCCATCGGAATATGGAAGGGCAGATCTTCGCCGCGGGCAATGGTACCTGCCACAGTCGTTCCGGTATAATTGATGTTCTTCTGAGCCAGATTGCTGTAATCAGCATAAGACTCGTAAGCACGACTGTACGCCATATCGGGCATATATACTGAACCGGGCTGGCGCTTTACGTCACTGCAGGAAACCAGCACAAGAGCAGAAGCCAGCAGCAGAAAGGAAATGTTTTTACTCATCGTTCAATTATTCGGGATTAAGCAACAACAGTATTGCTGTGTTCTAAATTTTTTTCTTCCATGTCATAGGTCCCCAGCCACCAACCGGTTTCTGCTACCTGTACATTGATTTCAATGGCACCATTGGATGCCAGGAAGGCCTGTAAATCTTCTACATTGGTCTTGTCTGTGCACTCGATTGCCATCACAAACAAATCATCTGTTGCACGGGGATGAAAATGATGCTTGCGCACAAACGGAGCCAACTGACAGAGATAGCAGAAAGTAAGTACCATACCGACTGCAGCAAACAATACAGTCAACTCAAATGTCACCGGAATCCAGGCTGGCAGGGAGAAATTTGGTTTACCGCCAAAGTTCAGTGGCCAGTCCTTCACCAGGATCCAACTAATTCCACCCAATGCAGTAGATGTTCCGGTAATGCCGTAAATGAAGCCGGCAGTGTGCAGACTGGTTTCGCGCAGACCCAAGGCATGATCAAGACCATGCACTGCAAAAGGTGTATATACATCATGGATCTTGTAGCCGGCTGCCCGTACCTTTTTAACGGCCGGAAAAAGCACCGCTTCTTCATCGAAACAACCTACAACGAATTTCTTTTTTGCCATATCTAGTTTCCCTATCGGGAAGTTTAGTGATTAGTAATTAGTGTGCGTGTGCATTGTCGTGAATAAATTCATCTAATTTCTGGTCTTCAATCTTACTCATCTTATTTTTAAATCCTTCACCGGATGTTTTCAGCACATATTTAATCTCCGCAACGGCAATTACAGGGAAGTATTTGGCGAAAAGGAAGAAACAAGTGAAGAACAATCCGAATGTACCCAGGTAGAAACCTATTTCCCAAATGGTCGGGCTATAATAAACAGACCAGCTGGAGGGGAGATAATCTCTGTACAAAGAGGTAACAATGATCACAAAGCGCTCAAACCACATACCAATATTCACGATGATACTCATGAAGAATGTCACAAAAATATTTCTGCGCATTTTTCTGAACCAGAAGATCTGCGGACTCAACACGTTGCAAGCCATCATGCCCCAGTAACTCCATCCGTAAGGACTGAACAAATTCGCACGGCTGTACCAGAAAGTGTATCCCTCATATTTATTCTGGCTGTACCAGCCCATGAATAATTCAGTGAGGTAGGCAATACCCACAATCGATCCGGTCAATACAATAATCTTATTCATTGCCTCAATGTGACCCAGTGTGATGTAGTCCTCCATACCGAAAACTTTGCGGGTGATCACCATCAGGGACTGCACCATGGCAAATCCGGAGAAGATGGCACCGGCCACGAAATAGGGAGGGAAGATAGTGGTATGCCAACCGGGAACTACTGAAGTAGCGAAGTCGAAAGATACGATGGTGTGTACGGAAAGTACCAGCGGAGTACTCAAGCCGGCAAGTACCAGCGAAAGACTCTCATGGCGCTGCCAATGCTTAGTAGAACCTGTCCATCCAAATGAAGCAATACCATATAATTTCTTTCTCAAAGAAGTAAAGGCACGGTCTCTTACCGTAGCCAGATCTGGAATCTGACCACTGTACCAGAACAAGAGAGAAACGGTGAAGTAAGTAGAGATGGCGAATACGTCCCACAACAAGGGAGAGTTGAAATTCACCCACAAAGGTCCGCGGGTATTGGGGTAAGGCAGTACGAAGAAAGCCATCCACACACGACCCATGTGCCAGATAGGGAACTGACCGGCACACATTACAGCGAAGATGGTCATGGCTTCCGCAGCGCGGTTAACCCCTGTTCTCCAACCCTGACGAAACAGCAACAAGATCGCAGAGATCAGTGTTCCGGCGTGACCAATACCAACCCACCATACGAAGTTGGTAATGTCCCAACCCCATCCAATGGTCTTATTCAGGTTCCACTGACCAATACCATAGGTAACATCCCGGTAAATGGAATAAATACCAAACATGAGCAGTGCTACTGCTATGAAAAATCCGATGTACCAAAGTTTGCTGGGCTTGGCCTCAATGGGTCGAACGATGTCTTCCGTTACCTGGTGAAAATCTTTTTCACCCATCACCAGTGGTTCCCTGAGTTGCGATTCGTACTTTAAATGCATTGCCTTTTTTTTATAGTTCCGGTTTGTTTTCTGATTGCCTTGCAGCTTTTTTCTTCAATCCGGTTATTATGCTTCCTTTTTTTCTTCTATGTTTCTCACTTTCGCCAGATAGGTTACGTTCGGTAACACGTGTAATTGCTCGAGAACGTAAAACTGACGGTTGGGATTTTCTTTCCGGCTAATGCTAATAGCACTATGGCTATCATTAGCATTACCAAATACAATAGCCTCTGTAGGACATGCCTGCTGACAAGCTACTTTGATATCACTATCTGACAACGGACGGCTTTCCTTCTTGGCCTTCAATTTGCTTTCCTGCAAACGCTGGATACAGAAAGAACATTTTTCAATCACACCTCTGGAGCGAACCGTAACATCCGGATTCAGCACCATGCGGGTAAGATCATCGTTCATTTCCAATACCACATCATTTACAATGCCGCGCTGATTATCACCAAAGCTGTCAGCACCTGTATAATCAGCCCAGTTAAAGCGACGTACTTTATAAGGACAGTTGTTCGCGCAATAACGGGTTCCAATACAACGGTTGTAAGTCATCTGGTTGATGCCTTCACTGCTGTGGTTGGTGGCAGCCACCGGACAAACATTCTCGCAAGGAGCGTTATCACAATGCTGACACATCAAAGGCTGGAATACAACATTTGGATTATCCATATCACCACTGTAATAGCGGTCAATACGCAACCAATGCATTTCATGCCCACGCAGTACTTCGGGCTTACCTACTACAGATACGTTGTTCTCTGCAGAACAAGCTACAACGCAAGCACCGCAACCATTACATGCATTGAGGTCTACGCTCATGCCCCAGCGAATACCGGGACGATCATATACCGGATAAATAGTACCCTGCTTCTCAAAATTTTCCAGTCCGCCCCAGGGTTCCAGTTCTTTTTGGCGCTCCTCACGGATTTCAGTCGGATGATGCTTGTATTCCGCCAGCGTCAATTCCTTCATCACTTCAGTTCTATTGCCCTGGTCTGTATCGTAACGATTGTGTGTTTGTGTGAGTGCAACCGGATAAGTAGCACCGGTTACAGATATTTCCGCATTCAACTGATGTCTGCTAACAGTTGTTCCTTCCACGGCAGTGAAAGGATAGGCATTTTTACCTGTTCCAATCACAGACTTACCCAGCTTTTCACTTCTTCCATACCCCAAAGCGATACCGATGGTATCAGGATGGGTACCCGGAATAATCAAGGCGGGGAGTTCAACAGACTGACCATTGCAGGTTACTTTCACCACCTTTTTCGGAGGGTTTACTTCGTAAGCGTCTGCCTGACCACCATTATTCAGATCTATCTGCAACAATTTTCTGGCCATGGCAGGTGAAACAATAACATAGTTGTCCCAGGTAGCACGAGTCACCGGATCGGGTAATTCCTGTAACCATGGGTTAGCAGTTCCCTGACCGGCACCGATAGCGATTTTTTCATACAAAGCCAACTCTATGGTACCCCCTTTCTTAGCAGAGGAAAGAGCAGAGACAGCAGCAGCAACCGCGGCACCATTGAAAGAGGCACCACCAACTGAAACTGAGGCAGGATTCAACACCCCTTCCTGCAGGGCTTTGTCCCAACCTGTATCACCACCCAATTTTGCACCCCAGAAATTTTTCAGGAGCGTCAGGTAATCAGAGCTGGCACCTGCCCATTTGAGCAGACTATCCTGCCACTGACGCGTTTTGAAAAGCGGATAAATGGTAGGTTGTATAAAAGAGTAGTATCCGGATTTAGGTTCAGCATCACCCCAACTTTCCAGGAAGTGATGATCAGGAACTACGATGCGACACAATTCAGTGGTCTCATCGAGTTTACCGGCAAATGAAATAGTTGTTTTAACCTTTTTTAGTGCTTCGCGGAAAGCATTGGCCTGTGGCCAGGTGTAGGCAGGATTAGCACCATGTACCAAAAGAGTATCCACTTTACCGGCAGCCATATCAGCTACCAGCTGAGCCATATCGGCATCAATTCCCTGGCGAACCTGAAGAGTGGTAGCCCAGTTGATAGTTGAACCATTGGCACCAATTGCCTGGTTGATTGCGTTTACCACCAACTGTACATTCACATCATTGCTCTGGCATACTACCAGGGCAGCGCCTTTAGAAGCCAATAATGTAGCGGCAGTTTTTTGTATTGCTTTTTTGATAGCGGCATCAGCGATACCGGTTACTTCCTGACCATTGATAGCACTGAGCAGTGCTACTGCCACCGCTCCGGTTTCAGAAGGACGAATCAAGAATTTCTCATCTGCATTGGATCCGGTCAATGAAGGCACACTTTCAAAATGAATGTGACGACTCATATCCGGTTGCTTCTCGTTGATCTTTTTTCCTACTGCATAATGACGAGCATATTCTATGGGGGAGAGCCAGGTACCCAGGAAATCTGCCTGAATACTAACAATCACACGGGCTTTGTCAAAATGATAAGAAGGAATGGCTTTTTTTCCAAAGGTAGACTCATTGGCAAGCAACATGCCGGAATAAGAAATAGCATCGTAGGTTACCCATTTACTTCCGGGATATTTAGCCAGGAATTGACTGATAGCTTCACGGGTGGTAGGAGAAGAGATGGTACTTGTTAACAGCACTACATTTCCTCCAATAGCTTTGGCAGCTTCTTTGTCCACTGCTTCGAAAGTCGCTTCCTGACCATTGATCAGCGGGAAACGAAGACGGGCAGTATCATATAAGTCAAGAACAGAAGCCTGCACACGGGCAGAGGTACCATTTCCGGTAATCGGACTCAGGTCATTACCTTCAATCTTGATGGGGCGACCATCACGCACTTTTGCCAATATGGAAACAGCATCTCCGTCGTGCACAAAAGAAGATGCATTAAATTTGGCTATACCGGGAACATATTCTTCGGGCTTATTGGCCAGAGGAATGGCTTTTTTAACGGGGATTTCGCAACTGGCGGCTGCAGCAGCGGCAGCAGTAGAGAATCCAAGATATTTCAGGAAGTCACGGCGGGGCGCTTTAGCTTCCAGCCAACCGGAATTATCCTCAACAGCAGGCAATTCTTCCCTGAATTCATCTTTTACATCCTTGTTGTAAGCAGCAGACTGATTCAGCTCACCGAAACTCTGCCAATGCTTTTTTTGCTCCATAATGTAATCCAGCTCCCCGGAGGGATACATTTAAAACCGTTACTTAATATATTTCAACACTTCAATGACATTCTTCCCTTGCGGAAGAAATGACTTATTAATAATGACATTTTTGACACTCAGTACCACCGATCTTCTCCACAGTAATTCCACGTGTACTATCCAGTTTACCGCTTTTCAGGTCCTGGTGGTATTTTTCATAAATACTGTAAAAACCATTGTCCTTGAACTGAACCTTGGTCTCGCGGTGACAATTCACGCACCAGCCCATGCTCAGGTTAGAGAACTGCTTTACCTCATCCATCTTCTGGATCTCTCCATGGCAGGTTTGACAGGCTACTTTACCGGCATTCACGTGCTGAGCATGGTTGAAGTAAACGTGGTCGGGAAGATTGTGGATCCTCACCCACTCTATGGGCTTGGCTGCTGAAGGATCCCAAGGTTTGCCCTCCACAAAGCCTGCATATTTGTATAATTTCTTGATTTCATTGGTGCCGTCAATTTCCTTTCCATCCTCGCTGTAAAGTTTTTCACCTTTGTATTCATTGATTGCCTGGTGACAATTCATACAAACATTAACGGAAGGAATAGTGGCTTGCTTGCCTTGGTAAACACCTATGTGACAATACTGACAATTGATCTGATTGATGCCTGCATGCACTTTGTGGGAATAATAGATAGGCTGCTCGGGCTGATAATCGGTGCTGCGACCCAGGTTCATGGCACCTTTAGTAGTGTAATACCCCCCTACCAGGAAATGTATGATGGAGAGGAATGCGATGTTGCTCTTATTGCGGAAGAAGGAAACCGGCTTCTCAGGTGCAATGCCCTGCTTCTCATCGGTCATCTTTTTCAAATTGGAATTCACCTGCAACAGTGTAAGGGCTACCACAGCGAGTATAAGGGTCAACACACCAAACAAAAGGGAATTATCTCCTTCCTGAGCAGCAACTGTGGCAGCGGCGCCGCCGGGAGCAGCGGCTCCGGGTGCAGGTACTGACTTAATATAAGCGAGCATAGCATCGATTTCCTGATCGGTTAGATTAGGAAAAGCTGTCATCGCGACTTTGTTGTATTCGTTGTACAGGTTGTTGGCATAGGCATCTCCTGTTTTCAGAAAAGCGGCACTATTCCTAATCCATGCATACAAGTTTTTCTTGTTGGACCAACGCTCCTCAACTCCTGCCAGTGCAGGTCCTGTAAGTTTTTTGTGTACCTGGTGGCAGGACGCACAATTGGTCTGGAACAGAGTTTTCCCATCCTGGGCATTCACTGTAAAGCCGGCAAAAAAACCAGCGAACAATATAAATGTAGAGACAAAATAACGGGTAAGACGATAGGTGGATTGCATAGTCTGTACTGTGGTTCTTGGTGTGGAAAAAATTCCGTGAACGGGGGCAAAAATAGTGCAGGAAAATGACAAAATAAAAATGAATCTGTTTTTTTTCCTTGCGGCAGGAATGGTTACAATCAATTCATTGTCATATTGCATAACAATTTCTTTATAATTCAATTAAACATTTATGCGAATTACCGATTTGTTGACGGCTTCTTAACGTTTTTTACCTCAATTTTGCCGAATGTTCAAGCGGCTGCAACAAAAGTGGGGACTCAGCACTAAAACCTTCTGGATCGTTTTTCTGGCATTCGGCTTAACCGGTACTACGACTGCGTTTCTGACCAGGTATGTTACCCGTTGGCTCGGCATGGATGCGAATAGTGAATGGTATTTCCGGCTGGGGGTTCGTCTTTTCATGCTCTTGATCGGGTATCAGGTCATCTTACTTAGCTTCGGTGCCTTACTGGGCCAATGGGCTTTTTTCTGGAAATATGAAGTCAAGCTACTCCGAAAACTGAGAATCCTTCCCCCCGAATCAACAAAAATAAATCTGGCCATCTTCGCCTCCGGATCAGGAACCAATGCCCGCCGCATCATGGAATATTTCCATGGTCACAAGCAAATAGCTGTAGCTCTGCTGGTTTGTAACAAGCCGGGAGCAGGTGCCATCGCACATGCGGAAAAATGGGGCATTCCGGTATTGATGATAGAAAAAGAGCGCTTTTTCAGAGGAGATGCTTATCTATCTGTCTTACAACAACACCGCATAGGTTGGATTGCACTGGCGGGCTTTCTCTGGAAGGTACCCGAGCAACTAGTAGCTTCTTATGCAGGAAAAATGGTCAATATTCACCCCGCGCTATTGCCCAATTATGGTGGTAAGGGCATGTATGGTGAGCATGTACATACTGCCGTGCTTTCAGCAGGGGAAAAAGAAAGTGGCATATCGAATCATCTCGTCAATGAACATTTTGATGAAGGAGAAATACTTTTTCAGGCCAATTGTCCGATAGACCCCTCTGATACACCCGAAAGCCTGGCTAAAAAAATCCATGAGCTGGAGTACCGACATTATGCTCCGGTGATAGAGAAAACGATTCTTTCTTCAGGTGCTTCTCAATAATTCCTTCCCATTTTGGCTAAAAACAGGGAAATTGCTGAGAACAAACAGTAATTTTCTATTTCTTAAACCATTTGCCATGAAAAAAATGCTCCTGTTGTGGATATATGCCAGCGTAATTGGTACGCTGACTGCACAATCAACCTTACCAACTGTTGCTCCAGAAACTGTCGGGTTCTCCACCCCCAGACTTGAGCGCATTAATAAGCTGATACAGGAATACATGGACAGCAACTGGATTGAAGGTGCTATTGCTCTCGTAGCTCGGGATGGTAAAATAGTGTACCACCAGGCTGTGGGATATGATAACAAAGCTTCCGGAAAAAAATTACAAAAAGATGCCATCTGGAGAATTGCCTCTCAAACCAAGGCGATTACCAGTGTAGCCATTATGCAACTTTATGAGCAGGGAGCTCTGTTGCTGGATGATGCAATCAGCAAGTATATCCCACCTTTTAAAAAGCCGGTGGTATTGCAATCCTTTAATAAAGCAGACACCAGCTATACAACGGTACCTGCCAATCGGGAGATTACCATACGAGACTTGCTCACGCACACTTCAGGTATCGGATATGCACAAATAGGAAGTGAAACCATGAATGCTATTTATGCGAAGGCAGGTGTTGTAGGAGGAATTGGTTTGCAAGGGGGCATACAACGTGACAACATATTGCGGCTGGCATCATTGCCGCTCGTGCATCAGCCGGGAGAAAAATTCACATATGGACTGAATACGGATGTGCTTGGTTACATTGTTGAGGTAGTGAGCGGCTTGTCGCTCGATGCTTATTTTAAGCAATTCATTTTTGAGCCGCTGGGTATGAATGACACATATTTTTATATACCACCAATTAAGCAAAATCGCCTGGCCATGTTGCACATGAGTGATAAAAATAACCGTGTGGTGAACTGCCCTGAAGAAATTATGGTGAATGGAAAATTTTACCGTGACTATCCCAATCAGTCCGGCGGCACATTTCACTCGGGAGGAGGCGGACTTGTATCCACTGCGTATGATTATGCTTTGTTCATGCAAATGTTACTGAATGGCGGACAACTGAACGGCAAGCAAATAATTAGTCGGAACAGCATTCGGTTGATGACTACCAATCAATTGGGAGATAAGAGCATGGGAAGGGCGTCTAAATTCGGACTGGGTTTCCAGGTGATCACCCCTGCTGATGCTGCCAGCAATACTGTTTCGGAAGGGACTTTTAGCTGGGGCGGCATGTTTGCTTCCTCATTTTGGATAGATCCCAAAGAAAAGATTGTTGCACAATTTGTGTTGCAACAATATCCCTTCACACATGGTGAACTGGCAGAGAAGTTTAAGTCCGTTGTTTACCAGGCACTGCGCTAAACTAATTATTCTTCCTCTCGCAGGTATTCATACCCAGCACGGTGTATAGCGGACAAAAACTGACCAGCGAGGTGAGAAGAAATACACCTGCCACGGCGAGAGCAAGATATCCCCAAGTACCGGTGATTGTTTTGGTATAAAACAATGCCGCCAATACAATTGCAATAAAGACGCGGATGATTTTGTCGGTAGTGCCCATGTTCTTTTTCATAGCGTAAGATGTTGGTGAATGAAATAATTGACCACAAAGCTATGGGACTGTTACGGGCAGGAAAATGACAAAAGTCACAAAAAGGAATTATCCCGGCATCCGGGAAATGTATTTTTCGATTTCTTTTACCTGATCGTCCACCTGCTGTGTTTTAGGCTTACAGGCTTTGGCTTTCCGAAAGAATTCTTTAGCGGCTTTGAATTCACGCTTGTTCATGAAGATCTGGCACATGGCAAGGTAGGCAACTGCCTCACTTTCTTTATCTGGAACGCCGGCACGGATGGCAGCGCGCATATAGGATTCAGCTTGTTTCAGATCGCCTCATTGTAAGGCCATCATTCCCTATTGTAATTTATTAGAACCCTCCGCCTCGGGCATAGCAGCTCCCAGGTCGGCACTTTTCTTGAGGTGCTGTTCGGCGGTGGTGAAATCCTGCTTCATCATAGCCAGGTTACCCAATACTGTAAAATAGGTAGAGCGAACAGGTTTATAGAGTAAGTTGGGAAACCAGATGGTTTTTAGGATTTTTTCTACTTCCTCGATATCGCCGGCTTCCATGGGGCCCTGGATAAGGCGCATTGGACCGATGAAAAAATGACTGGCGATGGCCACAAAACCCAGGAAATACAAGACAAAGGATGGCCAGAAGCCGGAGCTGATATTAACCCAGATTGCGAGGGCAAATGACAGCAATCCCAGCCAGAAACGGTAGCGTATTAATAAATTATAGAATTTCATAAGTTCGGTTCAGGCCGGCAAAGATAAGTAATTCAGCAGGGGATTTGATGATTATTGCCTGGCATCATTGATTTCGATATAGTAGCCGTCCGGGTCCCGGATCCACACCTGTTGAACACCGTCAACGCGCGTGGTGACATTTCCTTTTTCTCCCTGAGCATTATAGTAGGTAATGCTTTTTTTTCGGAGTTTTTCAACGAATTCGGTGGTAGATTCAACGCTGAAGCACATATGGTTATTGAGGAAGTATTCTTTAGGTTCCTGAGCGCCCTGAATGATGTGGAGGGCGATGCCGGGACCGATGGAAAACCAGGCATGTCGATTGTCGTGAAAAGGTTCGGGCAGGGTATCGAAGGCAAAGAGCTCGCTGTAAAAGGAAGCAGATTTCTGTACATCAACGACGAAGATAGCCAGGTGATTCAGTCGCGCTTTTGGTCGGTTTGGCGGTGCTTGGGAAAAACACGCAGTAGAAAAAAGGCAGAACAGAATAAGTAGAAGACACAGATATTTTTTATCCATAAAAAATCTTTGGTAGTGAATACTTAAAGTTGATACAGTTTTATAAAGAGGAAGTTAGCTAAAACTGCTTGCACTTTCATTCTATTGCTTATAAGTAGAGGAAACACTATTTTTGCCATTCGGCTGAAGTCATTTACTGGCTTATATACGATTGGCCCTGTAGTTAAATGGATATAACCAGCGTTTCCTAAACGTTAATTCCAAGTTCGATTCTTGGCGGGGCTACATTAAAATTTTAATACAACTATCTATGCTGACATGTGTGATACGCATATCGTCAGCACATACGCCACAGGCGGATTGTCAGCATCGGGACTACCAAATCCTTGGCACTTGTCAGGGATTGTAATTTAGACAAAGTTTGAACTAACTACTCTATAGTTTTTTCAACTAATACAAAAATCCAAACATCCAGAGTGGAATTCTATTTTCCATACCGTATTCAAAGTCATCAGCAACGATAAAGCTTTTTGGAGTATTTTTTATTTGCCTATTTGTTTTTGTTTTACCACCCAGTTCGAATGTAAAAGTATGATCAACTAAAAAATCACCTTCAGGAGCATACTCTACTAAATGGTTGTAACTCAGTTGATTTACAAAAAATGTTTCTCGAACATTACCAGTATTTGCATTCAATGGAGAAAATACGTATTGAAGATTTGAATTCTCCAGATAAATTTTATCTGGTTTTTGCATTTGTGTTATTCCTTTGGCATCCTTATACAAATTACGCGTAATATTTGCTTCTTGAAGAAAGTACAAATAAGAAATAAAAGTATTTCTGTTTATACCAATCCGCTCACTTAATTTACTGACGTTGGGAATGAAAGGAACTGATTCACTTATGATTTGGAGTAACTGCTTTAATTTAGGTATGTATCTAACATCGACTTTTCGTAACAAGGGTAACTCAATTTCTACAATTAAATTGATAACTTCTTCCACACGGCTATAGTATAATTCAGGAATTTCCTGAAAAAATGGATAATAACCAGATTTTAAATAGGCAGAAAAATGCTCTAAAGGTATTAGTTTACTATTTATTTCCCGAGCAATAGTTACGTGATCTTCTAACTATTCCTCTAATTTTATTTCAGGATCGGTAAGTCTTTTTGTTAAATTTACATACTCACGATATGAAAGCCCTTGCATAGTATAAAGAATAGCTCTTCTACTTAAATCTGATCTTTCATTTAAGAGCTCCAAAAGTGAAGAGCCAGTGAAAACAACTTTTAAATCTGGATAATCGTCGTAAATATTTTTCAGCTCTTGTGACCAGTTTGGATATTTATGCACCTCGTCGAGGAAGAGATATTTCCCACCCCGCTTTACGAACTGATCCGTCAGATCGCTTAGCGTATTGTTAGCAAACCAAATATTATCTAGCGTAACGTAAAGTGTGGATTGATCAATTGGTAGATTTTCCTTTATATACTGAAGCATCAAGGTAGTTTTGCCAACTCCTCTTGCCCCTTTAATACCAATCAAACGGGCATTCCAGTTTATCTTACCAAGGATGCTTCGAGTAAAATTCAACTGTGTTTGTTCAATTTTACGTATGAATTTTTCGTATAATAACTCCATTTTGCTTTCTATATTAAGCAAATATAGGCATATATTGCTTTATACAGAAAGCTTTTTGAAATAGATTAAAATATTGAATTAAAGTTTAGAATTTCATGCAAATATGCGTATAAACTATTGGAAATCTGCCTATTCTGCTTCTGTAACGTTGTAGAAAATAAAAGTAGTATTTAAAAAAATAGGATGACTTACAATTTAGCATCGACTCCATATTGGCCTATCCCTGATTAGTACCAGCGATATCAAAGACTACTTAAACTTTTAATACAAGTTCTCCACCATAGGCGGAAACCTTTCCTCCCAATGGATTTTCTGCTCAAGAAGTAGTCTCCGTTCCAATTTTTTAATACTTATTGTACGCTTTAAAATTTTTTCTACATCGAATAATGATGAATACCGAAAGAATCATTTTATCATGAAACTTTAATTTGGATTTCAATAATAGTTAATCATTTATTGATACACAATTCACATTGCATCTGTAGTTTTAAAAAAAATATTTATGGCAAAGTATTCAGACTTACACGTTGGAAATTTTTATCTAATCCAACAAAATGAGGGGGAAGAAATTTCACTGATTGAAGTATTAATGAGCACTGATAATGCTCTCATGTTTTTACATCATGATGAATATGAATCTATAATTTGGAAAAAAAGTTCTGATACCATATTCGAAATCGTAGATGAATTAACAGATGAACAACTGAAAACCTATAATGATTTATTTGAGGAAGAAGAGGACCAGGATGATTTATTGAATGAAAAAAACATGTATGATGAAATGTTTGAAGACGATATCAAAGAAGAAACAGAAGATTAATTCTAGGAGAAATTCAAAACAAATCTTTCACTCCTGCTAAAAGCACAG
>DAIMYK010000002.1:0-23450 GCA_036734525.1 Sediminibacterium sp.
TCCCCAATATTGCGCTTCACCTCAGCCACATATTCCTTGATCGATTGCTCCTTCTCCTTTTTACAAATCATGAGCGCATCAGGCGTATCTACAATAATACAATCATCCACCCCCTGTAACACCAGTAACTTCTTATCGGGCACCGATACCATGCATCTGGTCGCATCAATGATCATCACACTGTCACCCGCTACCGCATTGCCGAGATAATCTTTCTCCAAATTATCATAAGCACTGTTCCAGGTTCCCAAATCACTCCACCCAAAAGAGGAAGGTATCACATACACATTCCCCGCCTTCTCCATGATCGCATTGTCGATCGATATGTTCGTGCAAAGCGGATAAATTCGGTGTATCGCCGCCATCTCACCGGGGGTATTGAAATGCTTCTTCTCTGCATCAAACAATTCGAACATCTCAGGCTGGTGCTTCTCAAAAGCCGCTACCACCGTATCCTCCTTCCACACAAAAATTCCTGCATTCCATAAAAAATCACCACTGGCAATAAAGGTTCTTGCCAATTCTATATCCGGCTTCTCCGTAAATGTCTTCACCTTATAAATACCTTCCGCCACCGGCAAGGGCTCATGCTGTATATACCCATATCCCGTATTGGGATGCGTTGGGGTTATTCCTAAAGTCACCAATGACCGCACCGTCTCCACAAAATGCAATGCCTGCAAGGTAGTCTGCTTGAACCGCTCCTCATCTAAAATCAAATGATCACTCGGCGCCACAATCAAGCAGGCCTCGGGATCCATCTGTTGTAACTTGAAAGAAATATATGCTATACACGGTGCCGTATTCTTGCGGCTGGGCTCCGATAAAATATTGTCTGCCTTCATCCCGGGTAACTGCTCTGCCACAATTCCGGTATACTCCTCACTCGTTACCACAAAAATATTTTCCTCCGGAAGAAAAGCTGCATACCGCCGGTACGTCCACTGTAACAGCGATTGCCCCGTATTCAAAATATCTAAAAACTGCTTGGGATAAGCAGTCCGGCTCTTGGGCCAAAAACGGCTTCCTATTCCGCCGGCCATAATGGCCACGTAATGATGTGAATGATTCATGCTGGCAGCAAATTACCTAAGGTTCCTGCAATATTACAGGCTTTCACCGGGATACCAATTTTTGGTGGAACATCCCTCATAATATCCCCTCTTTTACCAGGTCATGCAGGTGAACAATACCACCATACCGTCCCCGGTCAGCCACAATCAACTGACTGATATCGTTTAATTGCATCAACTCCAATGCCTCTGATGCCAATGCTTCGGGTCCAACCGTTTTGGGGTCTTTTGTCATGATGTCTTCCGCCCGTACCCGTCCGATATCGTCCTGCTTCTCCAACATGCGGCGCAGATCACCATCTGTTATAATCCCCACAATGCGTTCACTTTCATCTACCACAGCAGTCACGCCCAGCCGTTTTTGTGTTATCTCTACAATCACTTCCCGCAAACTTGCTCCGGGAAAAACACGTGGCATGCTGTTCATCGCCGCAATATCACCCGCCAGCAACAACAATCGCTTACCCAAATTTCCCCCCGGGTGAAAACGCGCAAAATCATTCCCGCTAAAACCACTCAATTCCATCAGGCAAATGGCCAGCACATCTCCCATTACCATCTGCGCCGTTGTACTCGTGGTAGGTGCCAGGTTGTGGGGACACGCCTCCTTGTCGATCGTCGTATCTAACACCCAATCAGACTCCTTCGCCAAAAAACTGTTGAGTTGTCCGGTCATACCAATCAGCCGAAAACCATATTTCTTAATCAGAGGAACCAGGGTTTTGATTTCCGGACTTTCACCGCTCTTGCTGATGAGCAATACCTGGTCCCCGGGCTGTATCATACCCAGGTCTCCATGAATGGCATCGGCAGCATGCATGAACAAGGAAGGAGTTCCGGTGGAATTCAGGGTGGCAACGATCTTTCGGCCTACCAGCGCACTTTTTCCAATACCACTCACTACCAGCCTGCCGCCGGCAGCATGGATCTCCCGCACTGTGCGCTCAAAATGCTCATCGAGCCTTTCCGCCATGGCCGCCAAAGCCTCCGACTCATTAACGATGGCAGCACGGGCTAGAGATAACAGAGACTCTGACATGCTGCAAAGGTAAACTTTAACAGCAAAAGCCATCATTATTCAGTAACTTCGTTCCCCTTTTGAAAAAAGGGAAAATACGGGTGATTTCTACCCGTTGTCAATCCGGCGGAAAGTGAAATATTGCAGTCGAAAACAATATTTCCCCCCTTTCGGAAAAAAATGACTAAATTATAGATTCATTCAACTCCACCACGGTTGAGGAAGAGCTCGAAGACATGGCCACAGCAACAAAAAAGAAGACAGCACCCCCAAAGAAGGAGTCCGCAGTAAAAAAGACAAGCGGCGCTAAGCGTTCTGATTCCACCATACATGCCGCCCTCGAACAATATTTTGGTTTCACCGAGTTTCGAGGCACCCAGCAACAGGCCATCGATAGTCTGTTGAGTGGCAGGGATACCTTTGTCATCATGCCCACCGGCGGTGGCAAAAGTCTTTGCTACCAACTCCCCGCACTGATCAGTCCGGGTTGCGCCATCGTCGTATCGCCCCTCATCGCCTTGATGAAAAACCAGGTTGACCTGGTGCGTGGCTACAGCGAAAACGATGAGGTCGCCCACTTCCTGAACTCCTCCCTCAACAAGGGGCAGATCAAGACTGTTCGGCAGGACCTGCTATCCGGAAAAACAAAGCTGCTCTATGTTGCCCCGGAAACACTCACCAAACAAGAGAACCTCGATTTCTTCCGCGACCTGACCATCTCCTTCTTCGCAGTCGATGAGGCACACTGTATCTCTGAATGGGGACATGATTTCCGTCCGGAGTACCGCCGCCTGCGGGAAATGATGGACATTATCAATCCCGACATTCCCGTGATGGCACTCACCGCTACCGCTACGCCCAAGGTGCAGAGTGACATTGTAAAAAATCTCGACCTGCGCAACCCTTGCATACTCATCTCTTCCTTCAACCGCAGCAATCTCTATTATGAGATTCAACCCAAGGTCAGCAAGGAACAAACAGTGAAGAGCATCGTGCGCTTCATTACCCAGCACAAGGGGAAAAGTGGCATCATCTATACCCTCAACCGCAAAACCACCGAGGAGCTGGCAGAACTACTGGTGGCTAATAACATCAAAGCCGTTGCCTACCATGCCGGTCTCGACCAAAAACTTCGTGCCGACCGTCAAGATCAGTTTCTGAGTGAAAAAGTACAGGTCATCGTGGCTACCATTGCCTTTGGTATGGGCATCGATAAGCCCGATATCCGTTTTGTCATTCACTTCAATATTCCCAAGTCGATAGAAAACTATTACCAGGAGACAGGTCGTGCCGGCAGAGACGGACTCGAAGGGATTTGTGTACTTTATTATTCCCACAAAGACGTTGCTAAACTCGAGCACCTCATGCGCGATAAGCCGCTGAGTGAGCGGGAAGTCGGAGCGCAGCTGATCGATGAGACTGTGGCGTATGCCGAAACATCTGTTTGCCGCCGCAAAGTGCTCTTGCATTATTTCGGGGAAGAATGGACCGAAGAAGATTGTGGCAACTGCGACAATTGCCGACATCCGAAGGAACGCATCGAAGCAAAGTCACAGGCCGTGCAAGCACTGAAAGTAATTCAGGCACTGGATGAGCGTTTTGTTACAGATTACGTTGTGAACGTACTCATTGGTGCGCCCACACAACAGATCACCCTGTATCGACACAACAACCTCTCGGTATTTGGAATCGGAAAAGAAGAGACCCCTTTGTTCTGGAGCAGTCTGATACGACAGATGCTGTTGCACGACCTGATCCGCAAAGACATCGAAGAATATGGGCTGTTGAAAATTACGCCGGCGGGACAGAAATTCATTAAGAAGCCGACATCGTTGAAGATCGCCCTGAACAACCAGTTTGAAGATGCCAATGCAGATGATGATGAAGGTGAGGGAGCAGCACAGGCAGGAACATCTGCCGATGAGCAGTTGTTTGAAATGCTGAAGGGACTTCGCCAACAGGAGGCAAGAAAGAAGAAGCTACCTCCCTTTGTTATTTTCCTGGAAAGCTCCCTGCACGATATGGCTACCCTATTTCCCACAAGCCTGACTGAGCTGGAAAAATGCCAGGGGGTGAGCAAGGGCAAGGCCTTGAAATTCGGTAAACCTTTTGTGGAGCTGATTGCCCAATATGTAGAGGAGAACCAGATTGAAAAGCCCGACGATTTTGTGATGAAGAGTGTGGCGAATAAGTCCAACAATAAGATTTATATCATTCAGAACGTCGATAAGAAAATTCCGCTGGAAACCATTGCCCGCAATAAAAGTCTGAATCTCCAGGAACTGCTGGAAGAGATGGAGACCATTGCTGCCAGCGGCACCCGCCTCAACCTGAATTATGCCATCGATGAATGGCTTGATGACGAAGAGCAGGATGTGGTGATCGATTATTTCAGGAATTGCGAGACTTCTTCCCTCCAACTGGCACAGGAAGAATTGAATGATTATTCCTTTACCTGGGAGCAGCTGAAGATCATGCGCATCAAATTCCTCAGTGAGTTTGGAAATTAACCGGAGTGCATCCGGCTATGCCACTTATTTTTTCCAGAAGGCCGATAACCGCAACTGCAGATTCTCTCTTACGTTCATGTAGTAGAGATTGAAATCACCGGCATGGTAATTTTCAGTTTTATACAAACTGCTGCCAAAAAAAACAGGACGTGGCGTCCACAATACCCGCTCGTGTATATTGGCTGCAGTAGATTGTGGAATCAGTTTATTGAATTTAAGGAGAATAGCTCCCTTGTTTTCGAAACGGTCTGCTGAGGGCCGGCTGCTGTCCCATGTAATGGGGTTGGTTACAAGTGAACTACCCTTTTCTTTTTCCACGAACTCCGGTACATATCCCTCGCGATAAGTTCTCCAGCCTACCATGCACCCGGTTTGGTAAGGTGTTTGGCAGGGACGGATGTTGACAAATTTCTCTGTATTCACATACATACCGGGAATATAAGCGGCCACCAGTTTATTGTAGAGCAGGGCATTGTCGAAAAATTCGAGCAGGAGTCGCTGGGCATGGGTAGAGCCCTGGCTATGGGATGCAATGATGATGGGTCTGCCTTTGTTCTCGTTTTGCAGATAGTAGAGAAAGGCATTCTTTACATCGGAGTAAGCCAGGTTGAAGGCATTCAACGCGGCGATGGTATCTTCTTTTGTTCTTGGATAATAAGCGGAGAGGTGGGCCTGGCGATACCTTGGGGCAAAGACTCTTCCCACCTCATTGAAGATGCTTGCCTGGTAGAGTATCGGACTAAAATCTGTTTTGGCATTGAGTTCTGCGTCATCGGTGCGGGCATTCCAGCCGGTCTTTTTATCATCAGCGGTGTAAGTGGTTGGATGTATAAAAAAAACATCTACCAAGGAGTCTGGGCGGTAATTGGCGCGCAATGGTTCGGGAACGCTGTCGGAAGGATCGTTTTTATAAGGATGTGCTGCCCAGTAATCAAGTTGGGCATAGTTGGGGGCGCCTTCGGCGGAAGTAAAACGATAGTTGCCGGAAAAGCGGTTGTATTTGGGTGAACAGGCAGCGAAGACCAGAACAAGAACAAGGACAAGCAGGCGGGATATATTCATGTTGCAAAGTTGATAAAATTAACCGAATTGCGCATAAAAGATGCAGCGGTATCGTTATTCATTAGACTGCTGCAGGATGCAGAAAGTTGCTTGTTAAAAAAATAATTGTATGGCCATACCGGTAGTTGATCTCGATCAGTATTTACACGGCACTCCCGCCCGTCAGGCGGCATTTGTGCAGGAATTAGGACATGCCTTCGAAGAGGTCGGGTTTGTTTCTGTTACCAACCATGGTATTCCGGATGACCTGATTGCCGATTTGTACCGATTGGTGCAGGCATTTTTCGCTTTGGAAGAACAGCAGAAAAGAAAATATGAAGTACCGGGTCTTGCGGGTCAAAGGGGCTATACCAGTTTTGGTAAGGAACATGCCAAGGGCTTTGATGCTCCGGACCTGAAAGAATTCTTTCAATATGGACAAACGGTTTCCGATGGTGATTCTATTGCCAAAGAATATCCGACCAATGTGTCTGTAACCGATATAGCCCGATTTGATGAAACCTTGTTGAATGCTTACCGGCATTTTGAAAAAAGCGGTGGTGCGCTGTTGTCTGCCATCGCAGAATACCTCGGTCTCGATCAAAATTATTTTGATCCACACTTGCACAATGGCAATTCCATCCTGCGATGTATCCATTATCCGCCGATTACACATGAACCAAAATCCGCTATTCGTGCCGAGCAACATGAAGATATCAATCTCATCACCCTGCTGGTAGGTGCTTCTGCCGATGGGTTACAGATATTGAACAAGCAGGGAGAATGGGTGGGTGTTACTTCTCTTCCCAATCAAATAGTAGTGAATGTGGGTGATATGTTGCAGCGCTTGACCAACAACATGCTGAAGAGTACTACCCATCGGGTGGTCAACCCTCCGCGAGAGATGTGGCATACCAGCCGTTTCTCTATGCCCTTCTTCCTCCATCCGCGCAGTGAAATGAGTCTGGCCTGTCTTGACCGCTGCATCGATGAAACGCATCCCAAGGCCTATGCCGATATAACTGCAGGGGAATACCTGGAGGAAAGACTGCGGGAGATCGGACTAAAAAAATAACCGATATCTTTAGCACGATAAACGATTTCGGGTTGAAAATCGGCTGATTTGCATTTTTTAAGACACATCCCCTTTTTGAAGGCCGTGCTCTTGCACAGCATCACTGCCTTTGGTGGACCCCAGGGTCACCTGGGTATGATGTACCAGACATTTGTGAAGCGCCGCCGCGATGTGACGGAAGAAGAACTGATGGAATACAATGGATTCTGCCAGTTACTGCCCGGTGCTTCTTCCACCCAAACCCTAACGCTCATTGGATATAAACGAGGCGGACTGCTACTGGCGGTGGCTACCCTATTGATCTGGATTACTCCTGCCTGCGTACTTATGGGTGGACTTTCCTATCTGCTCGGCTATTTCGACGACCAGGGAAAAACCATTCACTGGTTTCGTTTCATGCAGCCGATGGCCATTGGTTTCATAGGTTTTTCTGCCTTCCGTTTTATGGAAGTTTCGGTGAACAACACCATTACCCGAGTCATCATGGTGTTAGCTACGATTGGCACCTTTCTGGCATTTAAAACACCCTGGGTGTTTCCTGCATTGATATTATTGGCCGGCATCGTTACTAATTTCAGTGACAAGCGAATTCCGGAACAAGCCGGACCCCGGAAGCCGGTGCGCTGGGGTAACCTGCTGATTTTTTTGATGGTTTTTGCTGTTGCTGCCTACTTGTCGGAAACCGCCACCAATAGGAACTGGAAAAATCGCCGGGCATTCAACCTCTTCGAAAATGCCTATCGTTTTGGCAGTCTTGTTTTTGGGGGAGGTGATGTATTGATTCCCCTTATGTATGAGCAATATGTTACCCGGCCTGAGACGAAACATATCCAAAATCAAAGGCGCGAGGTGCTCCGCATCAACCAAGATCATTTCCTCACGGCTTCCGGTGTTGTGAGGGCCATTCCGGGTCCGGTTTTTTCTATAGGGGCATTTACCGGTGGCATGGTGATGCGCGATGACGGGCCGGCGGCCCATGCTGCAGGCATAGTGATTGGTGCCGTCGCCATTTTCCTACCCAGTGCCTTGCTCGTTCTTTTCTTTTTTCCTGTGTGGCAATACCTGAAAAAATATGCTGTCATCTATCGATCGCTGGAGGGTATTCATGCCGCGGTGGTAGGCATCATGGCGGGATCTACCTGTTATCTGGTCATGGATACTTTCTGGTATCCGCTGCTGCGTGCCGAGCCACTGGCTTTTGCCGATTTGGGCATTGTTGCTTTCACGGTTTTTTTGCTGCAGTCCCGCCGCATTCAGCCACCCTGGATAGTGGTAGGGTGCCTGCTGATGGGGGGATTGCTCTGATTGCCGGACTTACCACTTGTGAAAAATTTCGTATATTGAAGCATGGTAACTATTGCATTGTACAACCTCAAAGGTGGGGTGGGAAAAACAGCAGCCACCATTAACCTGGCATTCCTGAGTGCCCAGCAAGGTTTTAAAACATTGATCTGGGATCTCGATCCACAAGGATCTTCTTCTTTTTATCTGGGCGCACAGGCCAGTGTGAAAAATGAATCGAAAAAAATCCTGAACAGCGAGTTTGAGTTGATGCATGCCATTCAGGCAACACCGTATGAACACCTGGATGTGATTCCTGCTGACCTTTCTGCCAGGCATGCCGACGTGTTATTGCACGAAATGAAGCAGTCCAGAAAAAAAATTGCATCTCTGCTGGCGCCACTACAGAAAAAGTATGATGTTATTTTTCTGGATAGTCCGCCCGGTATTTCTCTGCTGCATGAAACTATTTTTTACGCTGCCGACTGGGTATTGATGCCCAATATTCCCACCACTCTCTCTATCCGTTCTTATGAAACGGTTATGGAGTATTTTAAAGCGAATGATCTTGATAGCGCTAAGATCAAATGTTTCTTCAGCATGGTCGATCACCGCAAGAACCTGCACCATGAGGTGATGGCAGATTTTTATAAAGACAAGGTCTTTTTCAAAAATTACATTCCTTATCTCAGTGATGTAGAGAAGATGGGCATTCAACAGGCACCACTCGCAACCTTTGCCCGCACCAGTTATGCAGCCCAGTGTTATCAGGATCTCTGGAAAGAAATCCGCAAAAATTGTATTGAGTAATTTCCCATTAAATCAGTGCTGTCTAGAACAGCCATTTCCTTTGCATGAACAGATCGATCACCTCCTGGTATAGTCCGGCCCTCGATGCCGAAATGCCTGTTGTTACCTATGGACATTATGGATTTGCGCTGGTCTTGATACCCACGGCAGCAGCAGACTTTCTGGAGTATGAACGTTTTCAGCTGATAGATGCGCTGGCTCCCTTTATCGATGGGGGAAAGATGAAGGTTTTCAGTATCAACAGCATCAACAAAGAGAGCTGGATGCATGATACCATGGTGCCGGCGCACAAGGCCATCCGGCACAACCAGTTCAATGAATATATATTTAACGAGCTCATACCTTTTGTAAAAACACACACCAGTGAAGACACTCCGGTATATTGCTGTGGAGCTTCTTTTGGTGCACTCCATGCGATGAATCTCTTTCTCAAACGTCCTGATCTTATACAGGGGACTATTAGCATGAGTGGGGTGTATAATCTGATGGAATACACCCGCGGGTTTTTCGATGAACAGGTATATTATAATAGTCCGGAACATTACTTGCCTCGTCTTGAAGATCCCTGGTACCTCGACCATATCCGCAACAGCGGACATATACATATCTATACCGGCAGTGGTGCCTATGAAGATCCGGAAGCATCGAGGAGATTTTCCGGCATCCTGCACCAAAAGGGTATTCCGCATGATCTGGGAATTTGGGGTCATGATATCACCCATGACTGGCCTACCTGGCGTAAGATGCTGCCCCAGATTCTGGAGGCGCATTTCTGAGTATAACATTCGGAATGAACTGCAAAAACCACGTTAATTTGCAGCCGAACTGATGCAGGCTACCGCTTGTTAGTTATGTTTACAAATAAACTTCTGCTTTGAGGTCATCCTTCTTCTATTTATTATTGGTTCTGTTTGCGGGAAGCATCTTCTCGGGACCGGTTCTGGCTCAGCAGGTGACCATCAGTGGCACAGTGTATGATCTGTCTGCCCGTCGTCCGTTGGAGGCAGTAGGGGTGATCAGCACTTCGGGCAAGGGAACCATTACTGACTCTATGGGAAGATATTCCATTACAGTTTCTGCGCAGGATTCTATCTGGTTTTCTCTCATAGGCAAGACTACCATGAAATATCCGGTGGATACGATCTCCAATACCGAGAATTTCAATGTGATGTTGCACCTGCGGGCATTTGATCTTCCCGATGTGGTAGTGCGTAACAGTTATTATCGGTTTGATTCTATCCAAAACCGAAGAGACAATGCGAAGGCATTTGATTTCAGAAAGCCTACCTTACGGTTATCCAGCAATCCTAACTACAACCCAGGCGGATTGACCGCAGGATTTGACATCAATGAGATCATCAACATGTTTCGATTTAAGCGGACCGCAAGTTTGCTGAATTTACAACGTCGATTGCTGATGCAGGAGCAGGAGAAATATGTTGACAGTCGTTTCACCAAACCATTTGTGCGCAAGATCACCCGACTTACTTCGCCAGATCTGGATAGTTTCATGGTGCGCTACCGCCCCGATTATGAGACGTTGCTCCGGTTGAATGACCTGGAGCTGGGATATATGATCGGTAAGAACTATGAGCAGTTCCGCTCTGAGCGCTACAATTGGCGGGGTGGTTTGCGGCGCAGACGCTGATCAGGAAATTGAATTTTTTTCCAGGGTTGCAATACCATGCCGGCCCAGCAGTTTAACCAGTTCCAACAGACCTTCAAATCGGTTGTCCCGATGAAGTCCCTTCTTCCAGCGGTAATAGATCTGTTGAACAATAACGGCGTTTTTGAATAGTCCGAATACATAATAGAAAAGCAGATCACCGAGGTCTCTTCCGCTTTTCTCTGCATAGAGATCGGCACAGGACTGTCGGTTCAGATTGCCCGGCAGCCAGGTGATGTTGTAGCTGCGTAATGCCTTGTTGTCATTGGTTTCAAACCAATAAGCCAGTGCTGCGCCGAGGTCCATCAAAGGGTCGCCCACCGTTGCCATTTCCCAATCAAGTACGCCGGTGATCGAGGAAAGATTGTGGTCGAATAAAACATTATCGTATTTGTAATCATTGTGCAGCAGCGTTGCTTCCTGTGTACGCGGGGTTTGTTTTCCCAGCCAGTCTGCCAGTACTTCCATGTCTTTCAACTCATCGGTTGCAGATTGAAAATATCTTTCTGTCCAGCCTTTCACTTGTCGCTGCACATACCCTTCCGGTTTTCCCAACTGTGATAGTCCGGAAGAAGCAATATCAATAGCATGCAGATTGACGAGGTTGTTGATGAGTTGCCGGGACATGGACTGAAACTTTTCGGGGGAGATATTTTTCAATACTTCATTTCCCGGACGAAGAACGATGCCTTGTAATTCTTCCATGATGTAAAAAGGGGCACCCAGTACTGCTGAATCATCACAATAAGCATGCGGCTCCGGCACCAGGGGATAATGCGGGCGGAGTGCCGACAGTACCCGGAATTCTCTGCCCATATCATGGGCTGTTTTCACAGCAGAACCGGGAGGAGGCATGCGCAGCATGTAATTGCCTGTCGTTGTGTTGAGGCGGAAAGTGAGATTTGAATATCCGCCGGTAACGGGATGAATTTTCTGCACAGAACCAATTGTTGGCAGATGAATATCTAACCATTGCTGCAAAGCAGGCAGCTGTTGATCGAGGTTAGGAACTGACATGCGGAATGATTAAGCCGATTTGTTTTTCTTTTTTACATCCAGGCCATAGCGTTTCAGGATTTGTATCGCCAGGCTTTGTTTGTGAACTTCATCGGCACCATCCCAGATGCGGGCACCGCGTTCATGTTGATAAAGGTTGGCAAGCAGGGTATCATCGGTGAGACCCATTGCTCCGTGCACCTGTATGGCTCTGTCGAGCACACCAAGAAACATATTGGCTACATAGAATTTGATGCCGGCAATTTCTTCTCGGCATTGCGCTGCGCCCCGCAGGTCGATGTGGTGGGCAGTGCGCAATACCAGTAATCGCGAGGCGTCTATTTCCACGCGACTCTCCGCGATGAATCCCTGAATGAATTGTTTTTGTCCGAGTAGCACATCTTCTTCCATTTCACGGGTGGCAGCACGGCGGCACATCAGGTCGAAAGCTTTTTCGGCGATGCCTACCCAGCGCATGCAATGGTGAATGCGACCCGGTCCAAGGCGTTCCTGTGCCAATCTGAAACCCATGCCTTCTTCCCCAATGAGGTGAGAGGCGGGTACCCGACAATTGGTGAACTGTACCTCCGAGTGACTGGCCCATCCCTCACCTTCCTCACCAAAAACGGGAATATTGCGCACTCTTTGGTATCCGGGTGTGTCGGTGGGTACAACAATCATACTGGCACGTTGGTGGGGAGCTGCACCGGGATTGGTAACTGCCATTACGATGGTGAATGCTGCGCCATCGGCACCGGTGGTGAACCATTTGGTACCATTGATCACATACTGGTCTCCTTCTCTTACTGCTGTTGTTTCCAGCCGTACCGGATTGGAACCCGGCATTGCCGGTTCTGTCATTGAAAAGCAACTGCGAATTTTTCCTTCCAGTAAAGGGTGTAAAAATTTTTCTTTTATTTCCGGAGATGCAAAGCGAATCAGCAATTCAGTATTCCCTATATCGGGTGCCTGACAGTTGAAAGAATATTGACCATAATAGGGTGCAGGCGAAAGTACTTCACTCACATGTCCAAATTCGCAGAGGGTGAGTCCCATACAACCTTCTTTTTCCGGAAGATGAAGATTCCACCAACCGCGATCTTTCACCAGTTGGCGTTTTTGCTGCAGCAGGGCTTCTGTGGCTTTTCCCCCACGCTCACGGTGTTGCGACTCCAGCGGGATAAGTTCGTTTTCTACGAAGGAACGTATGGCAGGTAACAGGTTCCGGATGCGTTCGGTGACAAATATTTCTTCCATGTTGAACTGATTAAATCGTTAAGCCTCCATCGGCCATGTAAACTGCGCCGGTGCAGTAACCTGCAGCATCAGATACCAGGAAAAGAGCTAAACAGGCAATTTCCTCTACGGTACCCATGCGTCCCGCAGGCAGTGTTTTCTGCAATTGTTTTACCCAGTTTTCATCTTGCCAGCGGGCTTCAGAGAACTTGGTTTTTATCCAGCCCGGACAGATCGCGTTGACGCGTATTCCATCTTTCCCCCACTCTTTGGCTGTTACTTTGGTCAACATGTTCAGTGCTGCTTTGGAGATTGCATACATTCCCAATCCATGATCAGAAATCAGACCGGCCACAGAACTCACATTGATGATACTCCCGCCACCGTTGGCTTTCATCACCGGATAAACCAGCTTGCTCAATTCAAAAGGTGCTTTCACATTTACCTGCATGATCTTATCGAAAGCCCATTCTTCGGTTTCGGCTATGGGACCAAATACCGGGTTAGCAGCGGCATTGTTCACCAGGATGTCAATTTTGCCGTGTTTTTCCAATGCTTGTTGGATGAGTTGTTGGCAAGAACTCATGTTGCCCGTATTGGCAGCGATGGGGGTACAGGTTCCGCCGGCTGCGCGAATGCTTTCGGCCACAGCATCCAGTTCTTCCTGTTTGCGTGAGTTGATAACAACGGTGGCTCCTTGTGCAGCGAAAAGGCGTGCCATGGCTTCACCGATGCCTTTGCTGGCACCTGTGATGAGGGCGACTTTCCCGGTTAGTTCAAAAGACGAATGAATAGACATACAATCGATTGCTTTATTTCTGGTTTCAATTTTTGCTTTGGTATTTTCTCACTTTGTGCATGGAGGCCATGAATTGTTCCTTCACCATTTTGCGGAAACGCATGGGTGCAAATCTTTTCATCCACCACATCTTCCGCGCAGCGGAAGGTAATAGGATGTAGAGTTCTTTTTTGCCGGCACGTTCCAATATTTCTGCTGCTACATCAATGGCTTCAAGGCCTGACTTCTTAATAAAATGTTCTGTGGCTTTCTTTACGAGTTCTCCGCCGCGGGCGTGCTGGATTACATTGGTTTTGAAATAAGTTGGCATGATGCAGGATACATGAATGTTGTGGTCCATGAGTTCTCCGTACAAGGTTTCACTGAGGGCAAGCACAGCGGCCTTGGTCATGTTATATGCGGCCATGGTGGGAGCGCAACTGAAGGCAGCTGCACTGGCCGTGTTGATGATCTGGCCTGAACGTTGTTGTTTCATGGCCGGAACAAAGTAGTAGCATCCATAGAGTACTCCCATTTGGTTGATGCCCGTCATCCACTCGTAGTTTTCCAGCGAATAATCTTCCAGCACGCTTCCATCGCCCACACCGGCATTGTTGAAGAGCAGGTCGATGCCTCCGGCTTGCTGAAGAAATTCCCCTGCTACTTGTTGGTATTGTTCTTTGTCCGATACATCCAGGGGGAGCAGGATTGTCTTCCCGCCGGCAGCCCTGATTTCGGCAGCAGCTGTTTCCAGTGCTACCACATTATTGTCAGACATGCCGAGGGTCCAGCCGTCTGCAGCGAGGTGAAGACAGAATGCCTTGCCTAGTCCGGATGCAGCCCCGGTGATAAAAGCTCTTTTGTTGGGATATTGGGAAGACAGTGCCAGCATGGTAAAAAAGGGTTTGAGGGAGGAAGGGATAGAAGTATTGTTGGGGAAACTTAAAATTACAATTCAGGGCGGTATTGACCGAATTAATTATGGGCAGGTCCGCTTGTCCTGACGAATCTAACTGCTTGATAAATAATTTCTATCTTTAACGACCCAAAAACACCGAGGATTGAAAAAAACATATATCTATATTATCCTGTTGGCTGCAATGGTAGCATGCAAGGGGAAGAAGCAGGATGAAAAGGAGAAGGGATCTGCCAAGCCCGGGGGGTCTCCCGCGCTGGTTGATGTAATGATTGCCGCCCCTGAAACATTGAGTAACACGGTGGAGGCCAATGGAACTATCATGCCCCAGGAATGGATGGAGTTGCGTCCGGAGGTGCCGGGAAGACTTACCTATCTGCAGGTACCCGAAGGAACAGTTGTCAGCCAGGGAACTGTAATTGCCCGCATCAATGATGCCGATTTGCAGGCACAGATGAATAAAACACGTGTGTTGCTCGATCTGGCACAAAAGACGGAGGCACGCATTGCGAAGTTGATAGCAGTAGGGGGCATCAACCAGGCAGATTATGATGCTGCCCTCAATCAGGTGAACAGTCTGAAAGCCGATCTGGTCTTCACGCAGTCGCTGATAGATAAGACGGTGGTTCGAGCACCTTTTACGGGTTTGCTGGGCCTGCGCCAGGTGAGTCCGGGTGCCTATGTGTCTCCTTCCACAGTAATTGCCACTTTGCAGCAGGTAGATAAGGTAAAGGTTGATTTCACCGTTCCCGAAAAATATGCACGGCTGATCAGAAAGGGCTCTGATGTTCAGGTACAGACTGACCTATCCCGTTCAGACCGTTCCTCTGCAACAATTGTTGCCACTGAGCCACAGATCAATGCGATCAGCCGGAACCTCAAGGTGCGCGCAATATTACAGGGAGCTAGGCCCAATCCGGGTTCATTTGTAAAAGTGTACCTCACGCGCCGGCAAGAGAAACCCAGCATACTTGTACCTTCCAACAGCATCATCCCTGATGACAAGAGTAAGCAGGTGATACTGGTGAAAGAAGGGAAAGCTATGTTCACCCCTGTAACCACCGGTATTCGCACAGAGGATATGGTAGAAGTGCTTACCGGCATTCAACCGGGAGATAGTGTAGTGGTTTCCGGGGTGTTGTTTTGTCGGCCCAAGTCACCCGTGAAAGTACGGGGAGTAAAAACAGTTCAACAACTGAAACAGTAATTTTTCCGGATGTGCAGGGTTTTATGCCCTGTATCTTTTTTTGAGCGTATGAATATTTCTGAGTTATCACTGAAAAGACCTGTGCTGGCAACCGTTATGAATCTCGCACTGATCCTGTTCGGGTTAGTGGGATATTCCTTTTTAGCGGTGCGTGATTATCCTGCTATTGATCCTCCCGTGATTTCTGTGAGTACCAGCTATACAGGTGCCAATGCCGATATCATTGAAAGTCAGATCACCGAGCCACTGGAAAAACAACTGAATGGAATTCCCGGTATCAAATCCATCACCTCCTCCAGCCAGCTGGGAAGCAGTTCTATCACCCTTGAATTCAATCTGGGCATCGATCTGGAAGCTGCTGCCAGTGATGTGCGCGATAAAGTTGGGCAAGCACAGCGCAGTCTTCCGCAAGACATCGATGCGCCCCCTGTTGTTTTCAAATCAGATGCCAACAGTGATTTTATCATAGTGCTGGCAGTACAAAGCCAATCCAAAAGTTTGCTCGAATTGAGTGACTATGCAGAGACCGTTTTGTTGCAGCAGTTCCAGACAATCAATGATGTAAGTGCCGTAAATATTTTCGGACAAAAGCGCTACTCGATGCGCCTCTGGTTGCAACCCGACCGGATGAATGCTTTTAATATCGCCTACAATGACATCAGGTCTGCATTGAACGCAGAAAATGTGGAATTGCCACCGGGAAAATTTATGGTGACCGCACTGAATTAACCATCCGGGCGATGGGTCGACTGACTTCAGAGCAGGACTTCCGCGATCTTATCATTCGCGAAGATTCACTGGGGATAATCCGCCTCTCAGATATTGCCAATGTAGAAATTGCTCCCGAACAATTGGAGCAGTCCTGGAAAGTGAATGGTTTGAATGGGGTTGGACTCGCCATTATTCCGCAGCCCGGAGCGAACAACGTAAAAATTGCAGATGATTTTTACAAACGACTGGAGGCAATAAGAAAAGCCAATAAATCTGATATTGAGTTCAGGGTAATGATCGATAGTACCGAGATCATCCGCCGTTCCCTGAGCGAAGTGAAGGAAACACTCATCATCTCTTTTGGATTGGTGGTACTGGTTATATTCTTCTTCTTCCGCAACTGGCGCATTGCCATTCGACCGTTGATAGATATTCCGATTTCACTGATAGCCACTTTCTTTATCATGTACCTGTTTGGTTTCTCAGTGAATATTCTCACTTTGTTGGGTATTGTGCTGGCAACAGGATTGGTGGTGGATGATGGAATTGTGGTGACAGAAAATATTTTCCGCAAACTCGAGGAGGGGCTGCCCATTCGAAAAGCAGCATTAGAAGGAAGCAAGGAAATTTTCTTTGCTGTAGTTTCTACCTCTCTTACGCTGGCGGTGGTATTCATGCCGGTGATTTTTCTGGAAGGATTTGTAGGCCGGCTCTTCAGAGAGTTTGGTGTGACCCTTGCAGCAGCCGTATTGATTTCAGCCTTCGTGTCTCTTACCATCACACCGGTATTGAACGTTTACCTGAGTGCAAAAAATATTCATGAAGGATGGTTCTACAAGAAAACAGAGCCCTTCTTTGTTGGCATGGAAAATGGATATAACCGCTTGTTACAATCTTTCATGAAAATTCGCTGGGTTGCCTGGGTGGTGGTATTCGGATGTATAGGTATCATCTGGTTTATCTACCGACAGTTACCCAGTGAGCTTGCTCCTATGGAAGATCGAAGCAGCGTTCGTTTCAGTGTAACAGCTGCAGAAGGTACCGGATATTATTCCATGCAAAAGCTGTCTGATGAGATACAACAGTTCCTGTATGACTCTGTTCCTGAAAGGGATTTTGTAATTACCCGAACTTCCTCCAGTTGGGGTGGCGGTGGTTCCGGTGTGAACAGTGCACAACCGAGGATTAGTCTGGTAGATCCTTCTCAGAGAAAACGAACACAATCTGAAATCGCAGCCGATTTACAGAAGAAAATGAGTCGGTTCAATGATGCCAGAATATTTGCTACGCAGGAACAAACCATCTCAGTAGGCTTTGGTTCCAGGGGCTCATTGCCTGTGCAATTTATTTTGCAGAATCAGGATCTCAGCAAATTGCGCAAGATTATTCCGCTATTCCTAGACGAGGTAAGAAAAGACAAGACCTTTTCTAACTCTGATGCCAACTTGAAATTCAACAGGCCGGAGGTACAGTTAACAGTTGATCGGATGAAGATCAAAGATCTGGGACTGAGCACAACCGATGTGATCAGCACCATTCAGGCAGCATTCAGTGGTGGAAGGCTTGCTTATTTCATCATGAATGGCTACCAATATTATGTGATAGCGCAGGTAGAGCGTGATAAACGCAATACAACAGCAGATATCACCAATCTGTATGTTCGCAATAATAAAGGAGTGAATATTCCGCTCGATGCTGTTGTGAAATTGGAGGAGAGCAGCAATCCGCCTACATTGTATCACTACAATCGGTACAAAGCGGCTACCATATCAGCCTCTTTGGCGGAGGGAAAAACAATTGGAGATGGCATCAAGGCGATGCAAAAAATTGCAGACAAATTATTGGATGAAACGTATCAGATTTCATTGAGTGGTCCTTCCCGCGATTACGCGGAAAGCTCCTCTAATATTGCTTTTGCATTTATCTTAGCCCTGTTGTTGATCTATTTGGTGTTGTCAGCACAATTTGAAAGTTTCCGGGACCCGATAACCATCATGCTCACGGTACCTCTGGCGTTGGCAGGTGCATTGCTCAGTTTATATCTGCTCGATCAGACTTTGAACATTTTCTCACAGATAGGTATGATCATGTTGATTGGTCTGGTAACCAAGAATGGTATTCTGATCGTGGAATTCGCGAATCAAAAAAGGTTGAAGGGTCTTGCCAAAACTCCCGCGGTAGTGGAAGCAGCGACACAACGCTTGCGTCCCATTCTGATGACCAGTCTGGCCACTTCTTTAGGAGCATTGCCCATTGCATTGAGTTTGGGGGCAGCTGCTACCAGCCGCATTCCGCTGGGTATAGTGGTGGTAGGTGGATTGCTTTTCTCATTGATATTAACCTTGTTTGTGATTCCTGCTATCTATACTTTCATCTCCGGCAAGCATGATGCAGAGCCGGTGGAGTTGAACGGGTAAGCCATCCTGCTACAAGGAGGTTCTTCGTATCTTTGTATCTTAAATAAGGGGTATGCACATTGCTGATATTCGCAAAGATTATCGTTTACAGACATTGGATGAGGCAGGGGTATCGGCTGATCCTATACAACAGTTTGGTGTTTGGTGGCAGGAAGCATTGCAAAGTGAGCTAGTGGAGGTGAATGCCATGACACTGGCTACTGCCAATGAACAGGGAGTGCCTTCTGCCCGCATAGTATTGTTGAAGGGGTATGATGAACGAGGATTTGTTTTTTTCTCGAATTATGAAAGTAAAAAAGCCGGGGATCTGCAAGTGAACCCCGTTGCTTCTCTTGTATTTTTTTGGAAGGAACTCGAGCGCCAGGTGCGCATCAGTGGCAGTGTAGAAAAAGTAACAGAGCTGGAAAGTGATCAGTATTTTCAATCCCGGCCTGAGGGAAGTCGCATAGGTGCCTGGGCCTCTCCCCAAAGTACTGTAATCAGCAGCAGGCAGGTGATTGAAGAAAAAGTGGAAGCATTGCAGGCAGCTTTTGAAGGGAAAGAGATTCCGCGTCCGTTGCACTGGGGTGGATATCGAGTGGTTCCCACCAGAATTGAATTCTGGCAAGGTCGCAGCAGTCGCCTGCACGACCGGATACAATATACCTTGCAGCCTGATGGCAATTGGATCATTGAACGACTGGCACCCTAATAAAACTTTTATTTATGGCGGGAATTTATGAGCAACCCTATCAGGTGATAAAAAAACTCCCCGGGGCGGAAATACGTTTCTATCCTCCTGCTGTTTTAGCCACTGTTATTTCTACTGCCCGCAGTTTTCGGGAAGTGGGCAATTCCGGATTCCGGCAGCTGGCGAACTATATTTTCGGTGGCAATCGGGAGAAGAAAAAAATGGCGATGACTGCACCGGTGCACATGCGACTCAGCGAGCAGGGTTCTTCTATGAGCTTTGTGATGTCACCGGATATTCCGATGCAACAATTACCCACTCCCAACCAGTCCAATATTCAATTGGAAAAAACAAATGCGGAATATGTGGCAGCGATTCGATTTGGTGGCTATGCTTCTGACAAAGACATACGGACCTATACTGATCAGTTGACTTCTATATTACAGCAGCAGGGCATTCGACACTTTGGTAATTTTCGGTACCTGGGCTATGATGCGCCTTATCGTTTTATAGGAAGAAGAAATGAAGTAATCGTAACGGTTGAATGGAAGGCTTGATTTTTCATCTTCTCCAATCCCACAACACCACATCCCATTCCAGTCCGCCATAACCAATGGTATGAATTACCTGAAAACCAGTATTCAGGTGTGCTTTCAGAGACCGGGTATTGGCACAGGCAACATCTGTGATACCAAAATGATAGTCTTTTTCCAGCAGTACACGAAAATGTCCATAAAGCTTTTGCACCAGTCCTTGTCCCCTTACCGACTTATCTACACAGAGCTGTGCGATAACAGCATAAGGTGCATCCTTCAGTGCAATTCCATCGAAATGAAGTTGGGCGATCTGGGTGAAAAGATCTTCAATCAGCGGATTTCCTTGTCTGTTTTCAGCCGTTGCAATGCAGGCATAGCCTACAACAGTATCATCGAGCCGGGCAATGACCGGGGGATACATGTCGTGTAATTGCCGGAGGTATTCAGGTGAAAACTCTGCTATCAGAAAACCCTGTGATGTGGCTTCATCGGCACTAATATTTTTTTTCAGGTTGCGCCTTTGCAGGTCGAGAATACCCTGCAGGTCTTTTTCATTTGCGGCAGTAGTAACGGTTATCATGGTTCAAAATTACTCCATTCGCTCCGTTTATTCCCAATAGCCTTGTCCCCAACACCTTATTGATTAATTGATTAACTTAGTTAGTCCTTCACCTGCGCACCGGGAACGGGATGCTGTATTGTTATGAAAAAGACGATTGCTCTGCTTTTATTGCTCGGCACTATTCTGGTGCAGTTGCTGCCATCCTGTGGCGGCGGTTCTTCTGCTGCCAATCAGGTGCCCGATGTTATCAGTTATAATTTTGATGTAAGACCAATATTATCCGACAAGTGTTTTAAATGCCATGGTCCGGATGCCGGAAAGCGCGAAGCAGGCTTGCGACTGGATCTTGCAGAGGAAGCCATGAAGCCCTTGCAGGAACATCCTGATAAAAGAGCGATTGTTCCGGGTAATCCTGCTGCTTCTGAAATATTCCAACGCATAACAACCAGTGACACATCGCTGCTGATGCCGCAAGTGAGCAGTCACCTTCCCCGATTAACAGCAAGAGAAGTAGCCATAATAAAAGGTGGATTGAGCAAGGAGCCACTTATGAAAAGCCCTGGGCATTTCTTCCTCCTCAACTTCCCGAATTGCCGGCAGTTAGCGATCGGTCTTGGCCTATTAACGCGATTGATTATTTCGTACTGGAAAAAATGGAGCAGCAGGGACTTACACCCAATGAACCTGCAGATAAAGAGCGTTTGCTCAAGAGAGTCAGCATAGACATCACGGGGATGCTTCCCACACCCGAAGAGACGGATACATTTTTAAAAGATGCCTCGCCCGATGCGTATGAAAAACAGGTGGACAGACTTCTGTCACTGCCACAGTATGGCGAAAAGATGGCCATAGGCTGGCTCGATCTGGCTCGTTATGCTGATTCGCATGGATTTCAGGATGATAGCTATCGTACACAATGGCCCTGGCGTGATTGGGTAATTGATGCATTCAACCGCAACCTATCGTATGATACATTCGTTACCTGGCAGCTGGCAGGTGACCTGATACCCAATGCCACCCGGGAACAGATACTGGCTACCGGCTTCAATAGAAATCACAAGATCACGGAAGAAGGCGGAGTGATTGATGAAGAATACCGCGTGCAGTATGTTACCGACCGAACCAATACTTTCAGCAGGGCGATGCTCGGTGTTACCCTGGAATGTGCCAACTGCCATGACCATAAATACGACCCATTCACGCAAAAAAATTATTTCCAGCTCTATGCCTTCTTCAACAATGTGAAAGAAGTGGGATTGGAATCTACAGTGGGCGGTCCGGAAACCTATGCGAAAAATCCACGCATGACCATTACACAGGAAGACCTGAAAAAAACATTGCACTTCATACATCAAAGAGACACAGGAAAACTGGAGGTATCTGTGATGGCAGACAGGGATACGCTGCGAAAAACATTTTTATTGTTGCGAGGCAGTTATGACCAACCGGGTGAGCAGGTGTTTCCTGCTACTCCGCCGGCCATATTAGCGTTTGACAGCATTCGATTTCCCTCCAATCGACTTGGCTTGGCCCGCTGGCTGTACGACATGCGAAATCCTCTCACTGCAAGAGTCTTCGTCAATAGACTATGGCAGGAATTTTTCGGAAGAGGAATGGTGAGAACAGCAGCTGATTTTGGGATGCAGGGGGAACTACCCACACATCCCCGCTTACTCGATTGGCTGGCAGTTGATTTTCAACAGCATGGCTGGAACATCAAACGTTTGGTAAAACAATTGGTGATGTCGGCAACCTATCGGCAGTCAGCTGCAATCAGTGCAGAAAAAAAGAACAAGGACCCGCTCAATATCTATCTCTCTTTTGCACCGCGCCTGCGATTTTCTGCCGAGTTGATTCGGGATGCGCTGTTGAGCAGCAGTGGATTGCTGAACAAGGAAATTGGCGGACCGAGTGTTAAACCCTATCAGCCACCGGGGCTCTGGGAACTGGCGACCTCCGGCAGGGGCATCTTAAAAAAATATGTGCAGGATACAGGTAAGCTGTTGTACCGCAGAGGACTTTACACTTTCATCAAACGAACGGTACCGCCACCTTCGATGATGATCTTTGATGCCAGTAACCGCGATGAATGCCAGGTATCGAGGTATCGAACGAACACTCCCCTGCAGGCACTGGTGATGATGAATGACCCAACTATGCTCGAAGCTTCTCTTGCCTTGGCAGATCAACTGTTGATGCAGGGATTATCGCCTGAGCAGTTGCTGGTAACGGCATTCAGGAAAATCATTTGCAGACAACCGGATGAAAAGGAAAAAAAGTTATTGCTGACCTATTGGAACCAGGCCCGAGAGCAAATAGCAAAAAATTCACCGACTGCACAGCAACAAATGCAGGCAGGAAATTATAAGGTACGTACCACACAACTCAGTCAACTCGCCATTGCCATGCAATCGATACAAATCATTTACAACCTGCAGGAAGCCATCACCAAAACCTGAGTATGCAAAAAGAATTACTTGAATACGGCCTGAAATTCAACCGCAGAAAGTTTCTTTCCAGGATGAGTATTGGATTGGGCAGTGCTGCCCTGGGCTCCTTGTTGATTCCGGATTTATTTTCCAGCAAGTCACCTGAAGAGGCAATCGCAGCAGGACTTCCGCATTTTGCGCCGAAAGCAAAAAGAGTAATCTATTTATTTCAAAATGGAGCCCCCTCTCAGCTGGAGACCTTTGATCACAAACCTTTGCTGCGAAAAATGATGGGACAAGACTTGCCGGCATCCATCAGAAACGGACAGCGACTAACGGGCATGACAGCGAACCAGACTACCTTCCCGCTTGTCGGCTCTTATTTTGATTTCAAACAATATGGACAATCAGGTGCATGGGTGAGTGAATTATTCCCCCACATGGCAAAGATTACTGATGATCTTTGCTTCATTCGTTCCATGCATACCGAAGCCATCAACCATGCTCCTGCGCTTACT
>DAIMYK010000003.1:0-20999 GCA_036734525.1 Sediminibacterium sp.
GTAAGGAAGAAAAACCCAGTTGGTTCCTGCAGGCGGAGGTGGTTCTTTCCAAACCAGTGCGCCGGTAAATCCCATGTTCATGGACATAAAGTTGACAGGTACCGGTGTCCAGGTGGAGTATTCGTTTGATTTGGCATCGCTTCTGACAAAATTGACTCCCCAGATCAATTTGTCGGCACCATAACGCAAAGTTTTGAATGGTATAGCAATCTCTGCAGTCCATCGATCTTCCAAGCGTTGGGTAGCAGAGAACCATTTGTTGTCCCAACTCCAGGTAGGCATGTCATCGCCGATTTTTAACTGGTCTTCGCTCTGGGCATTGTAGGCATTGATGGTAAAGAAGAATCCATTGGTTTTTTCGCTGGCCGGATCGAGGGTTATTCCCACGGCATCATTACCGTCATGTCCAATATCGCGTTTAAGACTTTGTATTAGTGCTTTGCCACTGTCATAGGCAGTGATGGCAAAATAGATGAAGCGACTATCATGGCAAACCTGAATAGTGGTTCTCTTTTTGGGCTTGCCTACATCGGTTGGGTATTTAAGATAGAAGGAATCGGCCGCCGGTGTTTTCTTCCAAACAGCTTCTGTAAAGTTCCCATCTATTTGAATAGGTGTTTCGCTTTTAGTCACTTGCAGCCGGAATCTTTCTTGTATAACTTGTGCGTCGAGTGCCTGGGCACTCAACCTGGAGAACGAAACAAGAAAAATCAAAAGAAAAAAACTTCGCAACATTTCAGACAGTCAGTTAAAATTGTTGCAAAGGTGAGTGTTTTTTGGTGAGTGTACGAATTATTCACCTACCGTTCATCCAATAATGAAACTAAGCAGGGTCATCACCCAGTAAATCAGGCCGACGCTCCCGTGTTCTGCGCAACGCTTCCTCATATCTCCATTCTTCTACTTTTTTCGGGTCGCCGCTAAGCAGCACATCAGGTACTTTCATTCCTCTGAAGTCAGCAGGTCGCGTATATACCGGTGGAGCCAACAAATTATCCTGAAATGAATCAAAAAGAGCAGAGGTCTCGTCATTCAGCACTCCGGGAATTAATCTGCCGATGCTGTCCACTACAACAGCAGCAGCAAGTTCGCCACCGCTCAAAACATAATCACCGATGGAAATTTCTACAGTGACATACTGCTGACGAATTCGATCGTCTATTCCCTTATAGTGTCCACAAATAAGCAACAACCTGCCTTTGAGGGAAAGTCGGTTGGCGGTAGATTGATTATAGGTGGTTCCATCGGGAGTGAAATAAATGATTTCATCGTAGGGGCCGCCGGCTGCTTGCAAACTGTCAATGGCATTGGCTAGGGGTTCACACATCAACACCATTCCTGCACCTCCGCCAAACTGATAGTCATCTACCTGCATGTGTTTGTTGATGGCCCATTGGCGAAGGTTGTGTGTTTGAACCGACAACAACCCTTTCTCCTTGGCTCTCTTCATGATGCTATGACTAAAGGGCCCTTCCAGCAATTCGGGTACAACGGTAAGTATATCGATGTGCAGCATAGTAGTTTGTTAATTACTTCTCGGCAGCTATTGTTTATTCATCAGTCGGATGAGTGCCATCGAAAAAATCACCCAACTCTCTCCTTTCCTTTTTTGTTGGCCGACCAATTTTGCTCAATCTCTTACCTGTCTGAAAAGAGGCAGCAGCAAATTGAATGGCAGCTAACTCTTCGGGTGGCGTTTCATCCTGATAAAATTGAATGGCTTCACTGTATGCTTTTCTTTCCCCCAGCAAGCCCTTTACTCTGATTACCCATTTCCTTGCCTCCGTTTTCACTTCATATACATCATTCACTGCAACAATCCGGGATGCCTTCACGGCAACACCACCCATTTTTACCCGACCCTTATCAATTGCTTCGCCTGCTATACTCCGGGTTTTAAATAAGCGGATAGCCCATAGGTACTTATCAATCCGGAGCTTTTCTTTTTCCATGCCTATGCTTGGTTTTTCTCTGAGAAGTAAAGATGGAAATAAGGAATTGTTTCTATGCCCTTGTAAAAATTGAAGAGATCATATTTTTCATTGGGACTATGCAGGTTGTCGCTATCGAGACCAAATCCCATGAAAACAATTTTCAGTCCGAGTTCTTTTTCGAACAATGCACAGATAGGAATGCTTCCCCCGCCTCTAACCGGTATGGGTTCTTTGCCAAAGGTCTGAGCAACTGCTTTGGCAGCAGATCTGTAGGCATGTGAATCAATAGGAGTAAGATACGGTTCACCACCGTGGTGTTCGGTTGCTTTTACAGTAACCCCCTGTGGTGCGATGGACTGAAAATAGGCGATTAATTTGTCAGTTATTTTTTGGGAAGTCTGGTTAGGTACCAGGCGGCAGGATATTTTTGCAAAGGCCTTGGAAGGCAATACAGTCTTGGATCCTTCACCGGTATAACCACCCCAGATACCGTTTACTTCGAGGGTAGGGCGAATGCCGGTTCTTTCATGGGTGGAGAATCCTTTTTCTCCCCAGAGTGCGGGAATCCCAAGATCTTTTTTATACTCTTCTTCATCAAAGGGTGCTGCACCCATTTTGGTTCTTTCTTCTGCACTGGCTTCCAGCACATCATCATAAAAGCCGGGAATGGTGATGCGGTTATTTTCATCATGGCAGGAAGCAATCATTTTTGCTAAAATGGTGGCGGGATTGGCAACGGCACCACCATAAACACCACTGTGCAGGTCACGGTTAGGTCCGGTAACTTCCACTTCAATATAACTAAGTCCGCGAACGCCCACATCAATGGAAGGGGTATCCATGCTGAGCATGGAAGTATCACTGATCAGGATAACATCTGCTTGCAGCAGGGATTTATTGCTTTTTACAAAATCGGCGAGATGAGACGATCCCACTTCTTCTTCGCCCTCTATTAAGAATTTAATGTTTACGGGAAGGGTTCCGGTAGCGGTCATGATTTCCAGCGCCTTCACATGCATGTAAAACTGACCCTTGTCATCGCAAGCACCTCTTGCAAAAATTTTACCGTCACGGATGGTGGGTTCGAATGGGGGTGTGGTCCAGAGTTCCAATGGATCTGCCGGTTGCACATCATAATGTCCGTAAACCAGCACGGTGGGTCGGGAGGGGGCTATCATTTTTTCAGCAAAAACAATGGGGTGTCCCGGGGTTTGAAAAATCTCAACTCTGTCGGCACCTGCTTCCTTAAGACGTTTTTGAACCAGCTCGGCACAAGTATGCATGTGGGCTTTGTTTTCTGAACGTGCGCTGACACTGGGTATCCGCAATAATTCGAGTAATTCTTCAAGGAATCTTTCCTGGTGGAGGTTTTGGTATTCTTTCCAGCTATTCATGCTATAATAATTGAGTATAAAAAAGTTGATCTTCTTTCCATTAGAGGAATCGACGACTGCAAAGTTACTAATGCTTTTACAATCGGTGTTTTTCGTCGGAAAGTATATTATCCAGTGTCCATTCCTGGCGGCTTTTCATGGGTTCTTGCCGAACCTGACAATTGTCTATGGAACAGACGGTGCAACTGAATGGCATACAACCATCGGTGTGCACGAATAGTTCAATGCTGTTGCCCATTTTGGATTGAATCAGTACAGAAAGCGCATCAATTTCCCGGTGAGCTTCATGGAGGTTCAGGTACCAGGGTAGTGTCAGGTGGCAGTCGATGTGGAGCTGATCACCATATTGTATCACGCGGAGATTATGCAGGTCAATCCATTCTTTTTTGCGGTTTTCGTTCAGCAGTTGAATGAACCGCTCCAGTAATTGTTTATCCGCCTCATCCATGATGCCTGCCAATGATTTCCTGATAATAGTATATCCGTTATAAATGATGAACAGACTCATGATAAGGGCAATCGTTTTGTCAATCCACCAGAGTTGTGTGAAGAGCATGATGAGAAGTCCGGCAAGAATGGCAAGGGTTGAATAACTATCCATCTGAAGATGATGGCCGCTGGCCTGCAGTGCAAGTGAATTGTTCTTTTTTCCCTGCCGCAGGCAAAACATGCCTCCCACATAGTTCATGAGGGCTGTTCCCGCAATGATCCAACATCCGGTATCCAGCTGATGTATTGTTCTTGGTGTGATGAAGTCGTTGATGGCTTCGTATATGATTAGTAGTCCTGCAGCTACGATCAGGGTACCCTCCACTGCTGCAGAAACAAATTCTGCTTTTCCATGTCCATAAGGGTGTTCTCTGTCCCTGGGTTTGGCTGCCACATATAAACTGTACAGTCCAACAAAGCCGGCAATTACATTTACGATGCTTTCCAGCGCATCTGTGAGGATGGCGAGTGAGTGGGTAAACAAATAAGCAGCCATTTTCGCCAGCAGCAAGAAGATACTGCCTGCAGTGATGTACTGCTGAAGCCGCAGGTTTTGTTGTGCTTTATTCAGGGTTGACGGTTTATGATAGTCCGTTATCAAAAATGAGCAATCTCGTAGGTAATCGGACAATGCTTGGCCAGCATCGCGGAGATGCCACAATATTTTTCATGGGAAAGAGAAACAGCCCGTGCCACTTTATCTGCATCTTCAGGGGCTGCATCAGTTTTATAGATCATGTGAATGAAGCGAAACGTCTTGGGTGTTTCATCTGTTTGCTCTGCATGAGCACTGATTTCGATGCGCTGAAAAGTAACTTTCATTTTTTTCAAAATGTCAACAACATCTATTCCACTGCATCCGCAGAGGGATCCCAATAAAAGTTTTTTTGGATTCAAACCTGTATCTGTTCCGCCCGACTCTACAGGAGCGTCAATTCGAACTACATGGTTAGATCCGGGTGAACCGAGATCAAAGGCGTGGGCATTTACCCAGTTTATTTGTACTTGCACTTTATATAATTTAATGATTGAACAATCAGGCCTTGTCAAAATTTTGTTGCACGAAATTCCAGTTAACAAGTTTCCACCAGTTACTGATATAGTCTGCACGTCTGTTTTGATAATTCAGATAGTAAGCATGTTCCCAGACATCGAGGGCGAGCAGTGGGGGTCCTTTTAATTCGCTGATGTCCATAAGCGGGGTGTCCTGGTTGGGTGTTGAACCAATTGCCAGGTTGCGATCCGGTGTCATGATCAGCCAGGCCCAACCACTTCCGAATCTGTTTTTACACGCATCGGCAAACTGATTTTTCATTGCTTCCAATGAACCAAACGAACGCTGTATGGCAGGAAGCAATGATCCTGCCGGTTCTGATGGGGAGGCTTGCATACATTGCCAGAAAAATTCATGGTTATAGTGGCCACCTCCATTGTTGCGCATTTTGGCCGAATATTTTGAAATGCCCCTGAGTAATTGTTCCAGGGAAGTGAGAGCGGTATCGACTTTTTCTGCAAGACAGGCATCTGCCAGATTTTTCGTGTATCCTGCAGCATGTTTGTTGTAATGGATGTTCATTGTGGTACCATCGATGGCAGGTTCGAGGGCGTTGTAGGCATAGGGCAATGGTTGTTGAATATAACCGATTGGTTGGAAAGTGATTCGGTTACTGCCTGCAAATGCCGGAAGTCCTGCTGCCATTAATCCTGCGGAGATACCTGCTTTCGTGCCGGTGGCAATGAAAGTGCGGCGGTTCATGTTTTTTTTCATGCGCTGATGTCTTTGTTTTTCCTTCTTGCATATAAAGTTAACCAAAACTGACGCACTTGAGTGAACCGGCGGTAGTAGAATTCCTGGTTGAATAATTGTGAGTCGGTCATGGCCTTATAGGTGAGAAAAATTCCAATCGGGATCAAAATGCCAGTAGACAGCCACATGCCACTCAGGGGAGATAATTCTCCGGATTTGACAAATTTCTCTCCGAAATTATTCAGGAGATAGAAGAAAACGAAAAAGATAATCGCGAAAACCAATGGCAAGCCTAGTCCGCCTTTACGAATGATAGAGCCCAGAGGAGCACCTATAATGAATAGAACCAGACAGGCAAATGATAGAGTGAACTTTCGGTGCCATTCGATCTCAAGTAAGTTCAGGGCATCTGTTCGTTCTTTGAATTCCGACTCCAGCGTTACGGTTCCTGCCCTGATGTTTCGAATATTGCTCATGGCATTGCTGTACACTGCCTGCTTCAGGGTGTCGGGTATCAGTTCATCGAATTGACGGCGGGTTGGAACGACAGCTGTAGCAGGTTTTTTCCAGCCGGTATCTGCGAAACGGAGAAAGGGCAGATAGGGACCAAATTCAATGCCTGTCTTGCTGATAAAAATGGAGTCTATTTTATCGAGAGAGTCAATGGAAATATTGAGTTGGCGAACACTCAGCATTTTAGGATCATAAAATGCACTGTCGTTGGTCTTGGTCATTTGAAAACTCTTGAGGTCGAAAACCTTTTTATACGTTTTGAACCCCATTTGAATGAATTGGGTATTGCGGGTATTTCTGGGTCCGGTTTCTTCGAATCTATAGCCGTCTTTCAAAATGAACTCGAGATCTCTCTTATTGGAAGTCAAACGCATTACCCCGCTTTTAGCCACTATCAGGAAATCCTGTAAAGGACCACCCTTTTCAAAAATTACCACATCATGTATGATGCTGTCATTTTTTTCTTTTTTTCCTAACTTGATAACATACCCATCGATCTTGTCATAGAAGACTCCCTCTTTGATATCAAATGCGGGCTTGGCGACGATGAGGTCGTATTTCAGTGCGGACAACTTTTTCTGGGTAACCGGTATGATATTATTTGAGAACAAGAAAGCCAGTCCGGTGACGAGCAATGCAAAAATCAGCAGGGGGCGCATGAAGCGCAACAAAGGAATGCCGGAAGATTTGATGGCAACCAGTTCAAAGGATTCTCCCAGATTCCCAAAAGTCATGATAGCAGAAAAAAGCAATGAGAGAGGAAGCGCTGTAGGAATCCAGAATAAGGTAACGAGACCCACTAATTTGGCAATGGTGGGAAAGTCAAGTCCCTTCCCAACCAGGTCATCAATGTACAGCCAGAAAAATTGCATGGTGAGCACAAAGACTGAAATGGAAAAAGCCGCTATGAAGGGTCCGATAAAGGATTTAATGATGAGAATATCAAGTTTTTTTATCACTTTGTGCCGGATAATTGACTGGTAATGGAGACATCAAAAGTAACACTTTCACCACAGGAATGGGCATTGGTGCAGGATCCCGCCATTATTTTAACCAAGAATTTGGTCATTGAAAAAGTCTACTCTTTGTTCGGTCAGGTGGCTTTATCCTATCAGAAGCTCACGGCAGATTTGCCGGCAGCATATCAGGGTGATTGGCTTCAATGGACACCCAAAATATCCAGGGGGGAGAAATACAGGGATTTGCCCTGGGTGATGTTAGATTATCCCAGACAGTACAGTGCAGAAGATACCCATGCCATCAGAAGTTTCTTTGGATGGGGCAGTGAATTCAGTATCCATCTTATTCTGCAGGGCGAGAGCCGCGATCGCTGGTTGACAAATGCAAGGCATTGGAAAGAAACTGCTCACCCAGAATGGATGCTCGATATGTCGGATGATCCCTGGCAGCACCACCGTGATTTGCAGCGTTGTGTTCCTTTGTGTAAGATCGATGAACAAGAGTTGAAGGAAAGGCCCTTCATCAAGTACAGTTGCTGGCAACCATTGACTGTATGGGAATCAATTCCGGAATTATGGTCGGCTATTTTCACTGAGTGGGTGAAGATTCCCGGCATAGCCGGAAAAGCTTAATTGCTTCCAATGCGGTGGAACAATTCTTTCAACTGGTATTCCCAAAGACGTGATTGATCGCGGATCTCCCCTTTTTCAGCGAAATCCTTTACCAGCAAAACAGTTTGGTTGGATATTTCAGTTTTTTCAATTCTGAACTCGAAATACTCTCCCTTCTCACTATGCAACCAGTGATAGCGAATGAATTTATCTTGTTCTTTTTCAACTACTTCAGCCTTGTCGGGTTTTTCTCCATTCCAGGAAAAACTATACACATTATCCCATTCGTCCACTTTGTCGGCAAACCATTCCTGCAGGCCGGCCGGAGTTGCCAGAAATTCATATAATATGCTCGGGGAACATTTAACCGGAAATTCAAGTGTAAATAACTGCTTTTTGCTCATTTCTAATTTGTTGTACTACCTATATTGGTCAGCACAATAATATAAAAAAAAAATTCGTACCCAAATGTTTTTTTACGAAGGGCAGTCATCATCGGTTAAGTTCATGTTAATTCTTGCTTTTAATTATTGTAAATAGCTGGTAATCAATGTCATATATAATGCTATATATCATCCATACATAACCTTAATGGTGTATGTTGTACATAACATAACCGACAGTTTTCCCGGGAGTAGGTGAAGGAACAGGTATGTTCTACCAGTCTAAACAGGAAAGGGCAGCAATGTTTATCTTTGCGCCTCCCGAAAAATCTTTTGGTGACCAGCCATAGGTGACGGGACCTGAAAAAAAATACTATGTTTCAATCGCTCGGTGAAAAACTGGAATCCGCCTTCAAACACCTCAAAGGTGAGGCGCGCATCACAGATCTCAATATTGCCAATACCATCAAAGACATCCGCAAGGCATTGTTGGATGCTGACGTGAACTTTACCATTGCACGTGAATTCACTGACAAGGTGAAGGAGAAAGCCATTGGAGATATAGTTATTGCAGCAGTTAGTCCGGGTCAGTTGAGTGTGAAGATTGTGCAGGATGAACTCACCGGATTATTGGGGGGACAAGCAGCTGATCTACAGTTAGCAGGAAATCCTGCCATTATATTGGTTGCCGGGTTACAGGGTTCAGGTAAAACAACTTTCTCAGCAAAGTTGGCAAGATACCTTACCGCCCAAAAAGGTAAATCTGTTTTATTGGTGGCAGCCGACGTTTACAGACCGGCGGCCATTGATCAGTTGACCATACTTGCACAGGAAATTGGTGTAGAAGTGTATGCGGAGCGAGACAACCAGCAGCCTGTTGTGATTGCGCAGCATGCAATACAGCATGCAAAATCACACAATAAGAATGTGGTGATCATCGATACTGCCGGCCGTCTGGCTGTTGATGAAGCCATGATGATGGAAGCCGCAGAGCTGAAGCAGGCATTACAACCTACGGAGATACTATTCGTGGTTGATGCCATGACCGGACAGGATGCCGTCAATACAGCAAAGGCCTTCAATGACAGGCTTGACTTTACGGGTGTGGTATTGACCAAATTGGATGGTGATACAAGAGGTGGTGCGGCTTTGTCGATTAGTTATACTGTACATAAGCCTATAAAATTCGTGAGCAGCGGAGAGAAAACGGATACACTGGAGGTGTTCTATCCCGACCGAATGGCTCAACGAATCTTGGGTATGGGCGATATTACTACTTTGGTTGAAAAAGCACAGGCCCAGTTCAATGAAGAGGCGGCGAAGAAGCTGGAGAAAAAACACAAGAAAAATCAGATTGACTTTCAGGACTTCATGGATCAGATGCAGCAGATCAAAAAAATGGGCAACCTGAAAGATCTGATGGGCATGATACCCGGTATGGGAAAGGCGATGAAAAACATCGATATCAACGAAGATGCATTCAAAGGAATTGAAGCCATCATTCAGTCCATGACGCCGGAAGAAAGAAAAAATCCCGAACTGATCAAAAAGTCACGAAAGAACAGCATTGCAAGGGGATGTGGGAAGACCATTCAGGAAATCAATGCTTTCATCAAGCAATTCGAGCAGATGAAGCAGACCATGAAAATGATGAATAACATGCCGGCAGGCGGGTTCCCCGGGATGAGGGGTATGCGATAATTAGACTGATTTTCAGCCTTTTCAATTGGTCGGCTTGGCTGAATCCTGAAAAATCTCTATTTTTGCCGTCCGGTTGTTCTCAACCGGGTCAATTTTATTGTTTAACGCCTATAAATTTCTATTTAAAATGGCAGTAAAGATCCGTTTACAAAGACACGGAAGTAAAAAGCGTCCTTTTTACTTCATCGTAGTGGCTGATGCCCGTTCACCCAGAGATGGAAAATTCATCCAGAAAGTGGGTACTTACAATCCCCTCACCGTTCCTGCTACCATCCAGCTTGATCGCCAAAAAGCATTGGAGTGGCTGAACAAAGGTGCACAACCCACCGACACGGTGCGTCGCATCTTATCATTTAAAGGGGTGTTGTATTTGAAGCACCTGCTGAGGGGAGTTAAGCTTGGATTGTTTGATGAAGCTACGGCTATGTCGAAGTTCCAGGTTTGGCACAACGAGCATGAAGCCCAGATTACACGCAGGTCTGACGCTCATAAGAGCAAGCAGCGTGCAAAAAAGGCTTACACGCCTGTAGTGAAAAAAGTAGAAGCTGCTGAAGGTGCCGCTGAGGCTCCTGCAGAAGCATAAAACTTGCACTGCACATCCTATGAAAATCCGCCTATGGCGGATTTTTTTTCGTCCGATTTTTTCCTCCCTATGCGCAACAATTATCAGTAACTTTAGCTAAGACCTATTTCCATGCAGCAGGATGCTTACATACATATCGGTAAACTGGTGGCAGTATTTGGTATCAAGGGTGAGCTGATTTTACAGCATGCGCTCGGAAAAAAGACACAGTTCAAAGCACAGGATGTTCTCTTTGTTGAAGAGATCAAGGGTTCCTATCTGCCCTATTTTGTAGTTAGTTCGAAGGCGAAATCTGCTACCGAAACCCTTTGTTTATTAGAGACGATAACAACTCCGGAGGCTGCGGCTCGCTTGCGCGGAAAACAAGTCTGGATCACCGAAAAAGATTTTCGCCGGTTGGCAGGAAACACTGCCCCCATCTCTTTGCTGGGTTATCAGGTGATTCATGAAGGCGAGGCTTTGGGACAAGTCGAGGAGGTTATAGAACAACCACACCAGGTGCTCCTGACCATTCGCAAAGAAGGTAAGGAAGTGCTGATTCCGCTGCATGAAGAAAGTTTGTTATCTGTAAATCATGCCCGCAAAGAAGTTGTTGTTCAGTTGCCGGAAGGATTGCTGGATGTATATCTTTAGTCACAGGAATTTGTATGGAAAAGATGAATGTTTATTCCTGCATCATCGAGGTGAAAGCAGCACACCTGGATGCACTGCTGCACGTCAACAATGTGCAATACCTGCATTGGATGATGGAGTCTGCTGAAGCACACTGGCAGCTGCGAGCACCCCAATCAGTTCAGGAAGAATTTATTTGGGTTGTAAGGAAACATGAGATAGAATATTTTGGGCAAGCAATGGAAGGAGATGAGTTGTTGCTGAAGACATGGACAGGAAAAGCAACCGGCGCCTCCTGGTGGCGACATTATTCCATGGAAAAGCTATCCACGAAATCTCCAATTATTGTCGCTGCTACTCAGTTTGTTTTGGTAAGTAGGGTCAACGGTAAGCCACAACCTGTCCGATCCAATATCATCAGCATTTTTAAAGACCACTGACCGGTTGATATGTCTGCACCCCAACGTTACATAGCTCATTTTGATCTGGACTCATTTTTTGTGAGTGTGGAGGTGCTGAAAAATCCTTCACTGAAAGGAAAGCCGGTAATCGTTGGCGGGTCGGCAGAACGAGGAGTGGTGAGCACTTGCAGCTACGAGGCGAGGAAATTCGGAGTAAAAAGTGCCATGCCCATGAAAACAGCCCTGCAGCGTTGTCCGCATGCCATCGTTTTACAAGGTTCCTATGCAGATTATGCGGACTATTCAGACCGGGTTACAAAAATTATTGCCGAGAAAGCTCCCTTGTTTGAAAAAGCATCCATCGATGAATTTTACATCGACCTCACCGGTATGGATCTGTACGATGATCCTTTTGAATGGACCATTCATTTAAGGGAAACAATCATGCAACAAACAGGACTGCCTATTTCATTCGGATTGGCAGGCAACAAAATGGTAGCCAAAATTGCCACGGACCTGGCTAAACCCAATGGTTATATACGTGTTCCACCCGGAAAGGAAAAGGAATTCCTGGCACCATTGCCCGTTGGAAGAATTTCCGGTGTGGGGGAGCATACGATTGAGATACTCTCCTCTATGGGAATACATACCATCCGTGAGTTGTCTGCGGCATCTCCAGTATTGCTTACGCATAAATTGGGTAAGGCAGGACAATCACTCTTCGAAAAGGCGCAGGGCATTCATCATGGTGTCGTACAGCCATTTCATGAGTCTAAATCTGTTTCAGCAGAAAATACTTTTGAGGAAAATATTTCCGACATAGAGCTACTGCACGGTGAGTTGGTAAGGCTTACAGAAAAAGTTGCATATGCCCTACGTAAGGATGCGCGTTATGCGGGTTGTATAGCCGTTAAAATACGGTATCCCGATTTTGAAACCAGAAGCAAGCAGATGTCAATCACCCCTTCCTGCCATGACGATGATTTTATTCCTGTTGCCCTCCAACTGCTTCAAGCGCTCCATGTGCCCGGAACTCCGGTTCGATTGCTGGGTGTTAGACTCAGCGATTTCACTCTTCCGGTAACCCAGACCAATTTGTTTAATGATACTTCACGCAAAACCAAACTCTATCAGGCCATTGATGATGTATAAAATAAGTTTGGACGATCAGCGTTGCAAAAAGCCCGTTCCCTGCCTCGAAAAAATAAGTAAAATTAAAAGTCTACTAATTTAGTAGGAATATATATATTTGCAACTCAAATCTATATACCATGAGTTTACGACTGGGAGATATTGCTCCTGATTTTATTGCACGAACCTCTGCCGGGGTAATTCGGTTCCATGAATACCTTGGCGACAGCTGGGGTGTTTTGTTTTCTCACCCTGCCGATTACACGCCCGTGTGCACAACGGAGTTGGGAAGAACAGCTTCCCTGAAAGCAGAATTCGAGAGGAGAAATGTCAAGGTATTGGCATTGAGTGTTGATAATCTCGACCGCCATGCAGGCTGGATTCAAGACATCAATGAAACACAGCATACGGAGGTGAATTTCCCCATCATTGCAGATGATGATCGTACAATTGCCAATCGCTATGATATGATTCATCCGAATGCTTCAGAGACAGCGACTGTTCGTTCCTTGTTCATCATTGGGCCTGATAAAAAAATAAAATTGCAGATAACTTATCCTGCTTCAACCGGAAGAAATTTTGTGGAAGTATTGCGGGTAATTGACTCGCTTCAGCTCACTGCGCAACACAGTGTAGCAACGCCGGCGGACTGGAAGCAGGGTGAAGACGTGATAGTTGTTCCTGCAGTTTCTACAGAAGATGCCCTCAAAAAATTTCCTAAAGGTGTTAAGGTGGTTAAGCCCTATCTGAGGTATACTCCTCAGCCAAGCTAAACATTGTTTTTTGTTTTACTTATACCCAGCCTCGATTTCTATCGGGGCTTTTTTGTAATTGTTCCTGAAGCTGGGGCCCACTTGCGCAATTGTTGCAATGTCGCTCGCATGTCTTTGGGTAAGGGGGCAGTCAATTGTATGGATTGATTTTTCCATTCAAAAGAAAGTTCAGCGGCATGTAAGGCTAGTCTTGATAAAATCGGCCGCTCCTCTTCCGCTGCAAGAGAGATCTTGAAGTTTTTTTTGATGGCGGATAACAATAACGGACTACCATCACCGTACCATTCATCACCTACTATGGAGTGTCCGATATGTTGCAGGTGCACTCGTATCTGATGGGTACGTCCTGTAAGTATCTGGCAGCGAAGCAAACTGAAGCCCCTGAATTTTTCTATTACTTGATATTCGGTAATTGCCGGCTTGCCTTTGGCATGTGTCATCATTCTTCCGGGCTGTGCCGGATTTTCCATGAGGGGAACTTGAATGGTACCACTATCAGAGCTGGGATAACCCTTTACCAGACAGTCGTAGAATTTATCAACTGAACGGTCCTCGAAAAGTTTTGATAGCTCCTGATGGGCTTCTGCGGTTTTTGCAAATATGATCACTCCACTTGTATCGCGGTCAATGCGGTGAACGGTAAAGATTTCACCATATTTTTGTTTCAGGAGGTCTTTCAATGAAATCTCTTTTCCTTGTCTGTCGGGAATACTAAGCAGGCCGGCTCCTTTGTCCACCGCTACCCAATCATCGTTCTCAGCTATCATCGACCAGTTCATCGGGCAGGTTGGGTATTTTGTCCGGAGGCAGTTTTTCTAATGAACGATTGGTTCATGTACTTGAGGTTCCTCACTTCTTTTTCCTGCAGGAAGCGCCATTTGCCGCGATCAACATTTTTCTTGGTGAGGTTGGCAAACATGACCCTGTCTAAGGACTTCACTTGGTAGCCGAGGAATTCGAACATGCGACGAACGATGCGATTTCTTCCGCTGTGAATTTCTATACCAACTTTGGTTTTATCCTGTGCATCGGAATAGCCAGCCGCATCGGCACGAATAAATCCATCTTCCAGTTGCATGCCGCCCAGCAATTGTTCCAGGTCTTTTGAGGTGACAGGTTTGTCGAGAATCACTTCATAGATTTTTTTTACTTCAAAGGAAGGGTGGGTCAGCTGTTGTGCCAACTCGCCATCATTGGTCAGCAGTAAAACACCCGTTGTATTTCTATCAAGTCTGCCAACAGGGTAAATACGTTCTTTGGTAGCATTTTTCAACAGCTCCAATACTGTTTTCCTGCCCGCCGGATCCCGCGTCGTGGTCAGGTAGTCTTTCGGCTTATTCAATAAAATATAAACAGATTCTACCTGCAGCTGCAGCGGCTTCCCTTCGAGTTTTATCTTTTCTTTCCCTGAAACTTTGAGACCGGGCTCATTGACCACCACGCCATTAACAGATACTTTTCCTTGTTTGATCAAATCAGCAGCTTCCCTTCTGCCACATATTCCACAATGCGCCACATATTTATTCAGTGGCATTTCTCCTGCCATTCGGTAGGGGGTTGGTTTTGCAACCGGAGTACGCTCTGTTGCGGGGGCGAAATTTTTTCTGGGTCGGGGACCGGAAACTTCTTTTCTCTTGTTGTACGGCCGGCTTTCCTTTTCCGCAGAGCGGAAGGGGACTCCCTGCTCCTTTTCAACTTTCTTTTTTCTGAAGGCTTCTCCTTCGGCGCGTGCAGCAGCTTTATTCTTTCTCTTTTCCTGGCGGTAGGCTTCTTTGATTACGCTGCCCTTGTTCTGTCGCGAAAAACGCGAAAAATTATCGGTTCTTTTTTTCATATTATATGCTGTTTTACAACAGGAGTTACAAAGGTACGCTTAATTTGACCGATGCTATTTTTAGCCCTTATTGGCTAATTGTCCGCAGGCAGCATCAATATCTTTGCCACGGCTTCTGCGCAAGCGAGCATTGACCCCATTTTTTTCCAACAGCCGCATGAATTGCTGGATGGCCGATTCTTCCGGTCGCTGAAATCGAAAGGCTTCGATGGGATTGTATTCAATGATATTCACCAGGTCTGCCGGCACTTGTCTGTAGATCTTTACCAGTTCCATTGCATCGGTTTCGCTGTCATTAACACCTTGCAATAAGATATACTCCAGCGTAATTTCATTGCCTGTCTTCTCGTAAAAATAACGCAGGGCTTCAGTGAGAGCCTTGATGTTATTGGTTTCGTTGATGGGCATGATCTGGTTGCGCTTATTATCGTTGGCGGCATGCAGTGAAAGTGCCAGCTTGAAACGTACCTGATCATCACCTAATTTTTTTATCTGCTTGGCAACACCTGCGGTGGAAACTGTGATGCGTCTGGGACTCATGCCCATGCCCTCCGGGTCGGTTATGCGGGCAATGGCTTTCATCACTTCATTGTAATTCAGCAAAGGCTCTCCCATTCCCATGAATACAATGTTGGTGAGTTTTTTACCAAAGTTTTCTTCGCTGCTGCGATTGATCAGTACAACCTGATCATAGATTTCATCGAACTGCAGGTTCCGTTTTCTTTCCATATAGCCTGTTGCACAGAACTTACAGGTAAGGCTGCAACCAATTTGGGAGGAAACGCAGGCAGTTTTCCGGTCTTCGGCCGGAATCAATACGCCCTCGATCAGGTGGCCGTCATACGTTCTGAAACGGCTCTTCACCGTGCCATCTGAACTTTGTTGCACCAGATCGGTCTGCAGGGCAGGAAGAGAAAAGTCTTGTTTCAGCTGTTGGCGGAATGATTGACTCAGGTTGGTCATGGCATCGAAATCATGGGCATGCTTGAGCCAGAGCCATTCGGTTATTTGCCGGGCACGAAAAGACTTTTCACCGGCATTTGCCACATAGTCTTGTAAATCCTGTTCAGACAGGTGTCTGATATTGGGCAGATTCATGCTGCAAAGATACGCATAAGGCCAGGGAAGGGGCCGGAATAGTTGGATGAATTGAATTTACCGGTGCCGGGTGAAACTATTGGTAAGCAAATACGTAATCTTATATGATGTTAATTGCAGGTTTCCCAACAAAAAGAGGCCATCTCTGTTGTATTTAAATAATCACACACTATGAAAAAGATGATTCTAGCAATGGCAACTGTACTTTTCTCAGTTGTCGCCTTTTCTCAGGAAGTACCTACTTCTGATTCCACCTTAAAGCAATACACAGGCACTTACAAATTTCCCGAGGGAAGTGTTGTTGCTGAAATTGCTGTTTTGATCGATGGCGGATCCCTGGTGATGTCAGCATCTGCCGGCACTTCCCCACTGGAAAAAAGAGAAGAAGACCTTTTCTTCATCGTTCAGTTCCAGGGAACAGCGAAATTTAACCGGGATGCCAATAGAAAAGTAGTGGGCGTTACCATCAATGCCATGGGATATGTATTGGAAGGTACCCGCACAGAAGGCGCACTTGTTGGAATGCCTCGAAAGAATGCATTCAAATCATTACCTGTATAGGGCTGAGGATAACTGTTCTACCGGAACCGTGCTTTGTTCTCCGGTCCGGAGATTTTTGATCTTAACCATCCCCTGTTCTATCTCGTTGTTACCAATGATGATAGCATAGGGGATGTTTCTTTTATCACAGTACTTCAACTGCTTCTCCATTTTTACTGCTTCCGGATAGATTTCGCAGCGAATATTTTGGCGGCGCAATTGTTGCATGAGTCGATAAGCTGCTAAGCTTTCCTGCTCTCCCAGGTGGAGAAACATCACTTCTGTTTCTTTGGCAGGTATGGCAGCAAACAAATCGAGTTGCTCCATTACATCATAAATTCTATCGACACCAAAACTGATGCCTACACCCGGAATTCCGGAAAGTCCAAAAAGTCCTGTCAGGTCATCATATCTTCCCCCGCCGCCAATACTTCCCATGGAAGCATTGCGGGCCTTGACTTCCAAAATAGGTCCGGTATAATAGCTCAGACCCCGCGCCAGTGATAGTTGGGTAATAACATTTACGCCGGCAGGCCAGGGAGCAAATGAATGCAGGAAACGAAGATCTTTCACACCTGCCTCAGCGAGCGGGTGTTCACGGGTTAACAACAACAGGCTCTGAAGCTTTTCTTCATTGGATCCTGATAATTCTAGGTAAAGTTGAACTGTTCTTACGGCATTTTCCGAAAGCCCGCCCCGATCTAACTCTTCTTTTACTTTTTCCCATCCTATTTTGTCCAGTTTATCAATAGCTGTTGTGATGGTTGTTAGTTTTTCTTGTCCACCACAAAGCTCAGCCAGTGCTGATAAGATCGATCGGTGATTGATATAAATATCTACTTCTATTCCCAGGCGGCTGAATACTTCAGCATAGATGTGCAGCAGTTCTACTTCGTTGAGGAGGGATCGACTTCCTACAATATCACAATCACACTGATAAAATTCACGGTAACGACCTTTCTGAGGACGGTCGGCCCGCCAAACCGGCTGAATCTGATAGCGTTTGAAAGGCATCACCAACTGGCCGTGGTTCATGGCGACATATCGGGCAAAGGGAATGGTCAGATCGTAACGGAGAGCTCGTTCTGTGATATCAGTTGAGGATTGGCCTGCTAAAATTTTTTCAAAACCCTCTTTGGCTGTTGGTTGTTTCGATGGATGATTCAGTCCATTATTGAGTATACGGAAAATCAATTGGTCGCCCTCATCGCCATATTTCCCCAGCAGGGTATCCAGGTTTTCCATGGCCGGAGTTTCCAGTGGCTGGAATCCATACAATTCAAAAACCGACCGTATGGTTTCAAAAATGTATTGTCTTTTTTGAACGACGGCGGCTGAAAAATCACGGGTTCCCTGGGGCAAACGGGGATGAGTCATGCGCAAAAATAATGATTCCTGCATCGTCAGGGGTTAGCCTGACAATAAATATCAACGATCTTGCGACAGGCCTTGTCGATCAATTGGAAAACATCATCAAAATCTTTTTCCGTTCCATAGTAGGGGTCGGGGACCTCTCTTTTTTCTCCGGGATACAGTACATCCAGCAATCGCTCTACCTTTCCTTCCTGCCACCTATCCCCACCAATCTTTTGAACATCCCTGTAGTTATTGTTGTCCATCACATAAATGCGGTCAAAACTGTCGAAGTCAGTTGCTAAAAATTGTCTGCACTTTTGTGCACTGATATCAATGCCATTTTTTTGGGCAGTTTTTTGGGATTGAATGTGCGGTGGCTCATTCACGTGGTAATGCATGGTGCCCGCACTATCTACTTCCCAGTTCAGTCCGGCTTCCCGGGCACGTGCCTCTAAAATGCCTTCTGCCAGCGGGCTCCGGCAGATGTTCCCGAGGCAAACCATTAGTATTTTCATTTGTTAATTTTTAGAGAACTGCCAGTAGCCAAGCAGTCTTGTGCAATACTAACGATTATTAGCTCTTTTTTTTGTGGAATTCTTTGTTTCTTTTCATCCCAGTTATAAGAGAATGATTTTATTATCAACCCTTCTACAAAAGAGGAAAGCAACGAAATATTATTTAAATTGCCGATTCTGTAAAAAAGTCAAATGCAGGAAGACAACACATACAACAAAGAAAAAAGTTTCCGCGTCATGCGAACGATTCGCGATGTTTTCATGGGCGCCTTGATGGTGGGAGTTGCTGTGGTGGTTTTGATGGCTCAAAAATGGAACATTGAGCAGTTGTTAACTTGGGAACCCTGGATGCGATATTTTTTTGGCGGTATATCTCTGCTGTATGGTTCTTTCAGGATTTACAGAGGGTTAAAGCAGCAGCCATAAGATGAAAAAAAGTACTTTTGTTATAGTCTTAGTTGTCTTGCTTGCCATTTCCTGTAAAAATGATAAGCCGGCAGATAACAGGGATACACCGGTGCAGGGTACCATTCACATTAGTGTGGATGAGACATTCCGCCCGGTAATCGAAGAGCAATTAAGGGTGCACAAGGCATCCTTTCCCAATACGAATATTCGAGTGACGTATGAGTCGGAAGCAGATTGTTTCAGGTCATTGCAAGAGGATTCAACCCGTCTGGTGATCGTTGCGAGGGGGTTGACTGAAGAAGAGGCGGAAGCGTATAAAAAAAATCTATCTTTCCGACCCATCTATGGTATTTTGGCTTACGATGCTATTGCCGTAGTAATCAGCAAGGAAAGAAAAGATAGTTTTTTTACCTTGCGGCAACTGTCTGAGATGCTGAGTGGAGAAAATCCCGTTACCGTGGTAATGGATGGATTAAAAGCCACCAGCACCGTGAGATATGTAAAAGACAGTTTATTGAAGGGCAAGGAATTTGGAAAGAACGTAGTAGGGGTGGACGGAAGCTAAGCAGTAGTGGAAGCAGTGATGAAAAACCCGGCTGCCTTTGGATTGGTGGGAAGCAGTTGGGTGGGTGACCTGTACGATAAGGAGCAACAACGCTACCTGAAATACATCACCCTGGCAAGACTGGAGTGTGCGCTGTGCGAGGAAAAAGAGGTGTTTGCCAAGCCATCACAGGCAACCATCACTTACGGACAGTATCCTTTGGCGAGGCCTATGTATTATGTGCTGAAGGAAAACTGGGCAGGTCTGGGAACCGGATTCATGAACTTCATGAGCCTGGAGAGAGGTCAACTGATTTTCAGAAGAGCCTTTCTCGTACCCGCCAAAATGAATTTAAACATACGTACGGGAAAGATTAAAGAGCAATAAACAAGTAAATACTAAACAACGAAACATGAAGAAGTCCTTACTGTTCCTGCCGGTCTTAGTGTTGATGCAGGTTACCCTCCTCGCTCAGTATGCTGAAGGTATCAAGCTGCTGAACTATGAAAAGAACAAATCGGCAAAAGAAGTTTTTCAGAAGCTGGTAGATGCCAACCCGCAAGATCCTCAGGCCATTTACTGGCTGGGACAGGCACTGCTTGCCACCGATGGCGGTGAACCCAGCAAAGATCAGGTTGCTGCTGCCAAGGCACTCTACCAAAAAGGACTTGCCTCCGTGGGTAGCAATCCATGGCTGGTGGTAGGTATGGGACATATCGAACTGCTCGAGCGGGGTGATATCAATTCAGTCAAGCAAAAATTTGAACAGGCCATTACCGCCTCTACCGAAACCAAAGGGAAAAATAAAGGACAAGCCAATGCCGGAATCCTTAATGCTATTGGTCGTGCCAATGCCAAAGTGGCCAGCGGGGCAGGTGACAACCTGTACGCCATTGAAAAACTCAACCAGGCAGGTCAAAATGATTTGACCAACCCTGATATCTTTATCAACAAAGGGATTAACTACCTGAAAATGGGGGGTGAAAATGGCGGAGAGGCTGTAAAAGCATACCAGGAAGCACTTACCCGCGATCCTAAGAGTGCATTGGCCTTCTATCGCATCGGTAAAGTTTACCAAAGCCAAAACAACAAAGAATTATTCGAGCAGAATTTTGACAATGCAATCTCTGCCGATCCTGCTTGTCCGCTACCCTATTTTGCTTATTACCTGAATTATGCCAACCGCGACGTGAATCGTGCCAAGGAATACCTTGATAAATATGTATCAACAGCCGATAAGGACCCTAAAACTGATTACTTTGTGGCTGAATACCTTTTCCGTGCCGGTAAAAATGATGAGTCACTGGCTAAGGTGCAAGAGTTGGAAAATTCAGTAGGAACTACCGAATTGCCTCGCCTGAATATGTTATATGCCTATAACTATGACAGAAAAGGTGATTCCGTTCAGGCAAAATCGTACCTCGAAAAATTCTTTGCCAATGCACCGGCTGACAAAATCGAACCTACCGATT
>DAIMYK010000004.1:0-19439 GCA_036734525.1 Sediminibacterium sp.
GGTCATCAGAAATTTCAACAAATATTGAAGTATGTTTCCTGTTGGGCGGGTAAAATGTCACGATAAAAAATACACACATGAATGAATCCAAGACGTGCTTGAGCTTACTTTGATACTCCCAGAACAAAACAGTCCACAAATAAAACAATGCCAACAGAAAGAATGCCCATCTGAACCAGCCCTTCCATTAGTCTATTGGCTTGGGGAGTTGTTCGAATCTTTGCATAAATATTTTTGTTAATCCAAAATAAACTTAGCTCTTTTTACCATTCAAATTTTAGTTGATTCGAAAATGTCTTCGATACCGGACTCCTTAAGACATCAACACCATTTACTTTGTGAATAGATTCAGCAAAATGATTTTTTACTAAAGAATTGATTATGCTCTTTTAGGTTTTACTTTTAATTCAGTACCAACTGCATTCAATACTTTCACAATCGTCGATAATTGAGGCCTTGCTCCTTCTGATAAGGCCTTGTATAAACTTGGTCGGCTCATCCCGGTTTCCTCGGCTATTTTAGACATCCCAATTGCCTTAGCTATGTGACCTATTGCAGTTACAATTTCATCTTCAGATCCTTCCTCTAAAACAGTATTGAGATATTGCGCAATCATTTTTTTATTGTCTAAGTAATCAGCGATATCAAATTTAGAAGTTCGCATTTTTATTTTTTTATTTTTTTCCAAATACTTTTTGCTTTTTCAATATCCTTTTGCTGGGTTGATTTGTCACCCCCAATTAACAAAATGATGATTTTCCCATCAGTTTCTTTCAAATTAACTCTATAACCTTTTGCGTAATTAATTTTTAATTCCTTGATACCATCCCCCACTGGTTCACAATCACCAAAATGTTCATCCCTTTCTAGCTTTTGTAGGCGAAACAAAATCTTTGCCTTTGCCATCAGGTCGTTGAGTTTTCTCAACTATTTATCAAACTCCGGAGTTTTTTCTATCAAGTACATCCCGACACACTGTATTCATTTGGATACAAATTTATTGTTTTTTCTGGTATTTTAATGGCGAAAATATCGCTTCTTTTATTTGAACTGATTAGCGAAACAGAATGTTATTATTTATAACTGAAAAACAGGCTGTTACCCGATCGTCTGGTTCATGCAGTTGGCTTTTTGTCTATTAGCTGAATAAGAGAGGTAAAGCAGTAAATGGAATACACTGTACTTGTAAGTCATGTCAAAAGTCCACTCAATAAATTTCACTTTGAAGCACCTTCTAAATCAAGATCTACCCTATTACCTCCTTGATAGCAGCTGCTAGTTTTTGTCCTTTCTCTTCGATTTGCTCGGGTGTCCACGCAAGTGAAACGGCTGTAGAAATGCACCTGCTGAGCAGGGCATCACTGGCAGGGTACTGTGCATGCTCTAATTGTTGAAGTGCTTTTTCCTGCGCAGCAGATAGGGGGAACAAGGAGGCCGCCTGTTTCAGGTGTTGCCATTTTCTGATGTAATGCCAGTTGTTCTGGTACCAATAAAAATTCCCCGCCAGTATTCCCTGGGCTTTGAGTTTTTCAACTACGGCTTCGGTCTGGCTTGCCTCGGGTAAGAACCAACTGATGAAACTGCAGCTATCTACACCTGCAGCCGGCACCCGGCGAAAACTTACTTGTGGAATAGCTTCCAGGTGGGCTTTCAATGCTGCATGGTTCCTTTTTTGTATCTCTAGAAACTGACTTAATTTTCTGATTTGTGCCAACCCCACAGCCGCATGCAACTCACTGATGCGATAATTGTATCCTATGAATGGATGAAGGTCTGCGCCTCTGTCCACCCCGAGGTGATCATGTCCATGATCAGTATAAGCATCTGATTTGTCATACAGATCTTTGCGGTTGGTCATCACTACACCCCCTTCACCGCAGGTGATCATTTTCACTAAATCGAAAGAAAAAGATCCTGCATCTCCCAGAGTTCCCAAGGCCTTTCCCTGATAGGTGCCTCCGATACTCTGGCAGGCATCTTCCAGCAAACTAATGCTATTGTCACGGGCTATCGTCAATAAAGGATCCAGGTCAGCCATGCTGCCGCACATGTGAACGGGCATGATGCATTTGGTACGGGGAGTGATGGCTGCACGAACTGCCTCAGGGTCTAGTGTAAGTGTGTCATCTACATCTACCAGCACCGGAATGGCACCTACACTCAACACTGCTTCAAAACTGGCAACAAAGGTGAAAGTGGGCATGATCACTTCATCTCCTGCACCCACTCCCAATGCAGCAAGAGCAGTTGACAAGGCTGCTGTACCGCTGGATGTTAACTGGGCATACTGACAACCAAATGTCTGACAAATCGCTTGTTCGAGTTCTTTTGCCTTCCAGATTCCTTTGCGGGGTCCATCGAAACCATACCGCATAAGGATACCAGTGTTCAACACATCGTTCACCTCTTTTCTTTCCTCCTCTCCAAAAAGTTCAAAGCCGGGCATGCTGATAATTTTTTAATGCTGATTAATTGATTACGGGGGTCAAAGATATTAAAGATTTAGCATCACACTGGTGCGGGGCCATTACCTTTGCTGTATGGCTCCCACCCTTGTTTATTGTTATGATGCCTATTGTGGCTGGTGCTATGGTTTTAGTCCGGTCATGCAACAATTGGCTGCCCGGTTTCCTCAATTACCTGTTGAAGTGCTCTCCGGAGGGATGATCTTACCACAAACTCCTGTTCCCATCAGTAACACCGCCGCTTATATCAGAGAAGCATTGCCGCGTGTAGAATCGATGACTGGTGTGGAGTTCGGACCCGATTATCGCTGGCACATAGAAAATCCTGAACTGAGTGACTGGTTTCCACATTCGCTAAAGCCAGCCATTGCCCTTGCCGTATTCAGGTCTTTTTATCCTGAGAGACAACTTGAATGGGCCGGTGACCTGCAATTCTCTCTTTTCGGGGAAGGAAGAGACCTGACAGATGACGAGGCTTATCGCCACCTGCTGGAAAAATATGAGTTACCGGTAGAAGATTTCTACGATATACTCCACAGTGACCATTTCCGGCAACTGGCGGAGGAAGACTTTGCCACTTGTCGGAAATTACAAGTAACAGGATATCCTTGCTTATTACTGCAACATAGCGAAGTTTCTTTCAGCTTATTGGCACGGGGATATACCGATGAGACTACTCTTCTCCAACGCCTGGCTTCCGCTCTGACAGAGCGTACCTAGGGATATTTTAATCTTCCACTTCCACCACCATTTCCACTTCCACTGCCATACCCATGGGTAAGGAAGAAGTGCCTACCGCTGATCGGGCATGTTTACCTTTTTCTTCAAATACCTGCATCATCAGATCGGAAAAACCATTCATTACTTTGGGGTGATCGGTGAATTCTGGGATAGCATTGACAAAACCCAGCACTTTGACTATGCGCTTGACTTTATTGAGATTGCCGAGATGAGATTTAAATACTGCCAGTTGAGGCAGGGCTGTTAGCCGGGCCGCCTCGTATCCCTGTTCTATGGTCAGGTCTTTTCCCAATTTTCCGGTAATATATTTTCCGTCAGGGAGCGCCGGACCTTTCCCTGACAAAAACAAGAGGTTGCCGGTTCTAACTACATGAACATAGTTCGCAATTGGATTGCCAATAGGTTGTAGTTGTATTCCGGCGGCAGCCAGTTTTTCTTCCGCTGTCTGCGCAAAACTTGTACCTGTCAGCAAAAACAATGCTGCCAAGGAGAACAAAGACTTCATACGTATGAGTTTTATTGGTTGCTGAAAAGTTAGTACTTATTTTTCAGTCGAGAACTTCATTATAAATTATTGACGGAACCCCACACTGTGGCTTCCTTCCACCAAAAAACAAAGAAAAACTATTCCTGCCAACTTATTCGGCACTCTGTTTTTTTATCTTTACCTTGCACCTCCGAAACTTATCATTGTATGGAATATAGCAAACTCATTTCAGTATCCGGCTTACCCGGATTATTCGAACTGATTGGAAGCAAAAATGATGGTGCCATCGCACGCTCATTGGTCGATCAGCAAACCCGCTTTATCAGCAGTCGCCAACACCAGTTTTCACATTTAGAAAGCATAGAAGTATATACCACCCGCGATAATGTCAATCTCGCTGAGGTTTTCCTGGCCATGAAAAAAAGCCAGGAAGCGCTTCCCAACGAAAAAGATGACAAAGCAGTAAAAGCTTACTTCCAAAAAGCTTTCCCAAGCATCGATTTTGATCGGGTCTATGCGAGTGACCTGAGAAAGATGGTGAAGTGGTACGCCTTACTTGATAGTCACCAGATAGAGCCGGTATTGCCTTCCGCAGAAGAAGAATCCGGAGAAGAATAAAGGGCATTCCTCCCTGGCAGATTCGATAGATCGAATCAATCAGTATTTTACTTTTTTCGCATACAATCCCTCGGGGAATTCTTACCTTGTGTAACTGAATTTCCTTCTATGCGCATTACCCGTTTAATTCTGGCCACCATCTTACTGATGTTCGGCCTTTCTGCCGGTTCACAAACCTTTTATGCCGAAACACCTGCTGCCAAAAAGTGGGTAAGAAAACAGTTCCGGCGGCTGAGCAAGGATGAACGCATCGCACAGCTGATGATCATCCGTGCCCATAGTAATCTTGGTCCCGATCATATTGCACAGGTCACCAACCTAATCAGTCAATACAATGTGGGCGGACTTTGTTTCTTCCAGGGCGGACCGGTACGTCAGGCAAAACTGACCAACTTTTATCAATCAATTGCCAAAACACCCCTGATGATCTCCATAGATGCTGAATGGGGTCTGGGTATGCGGCTGGACAGTGTTACGCCTTTTCCGCGCCAGTTGATGCAGGGCGCCGGGCCCAATGACAACATCATTTACGAGGTAGGTCAGGCAGTGGGCCGCCAATGTAAGCGCATGGGTATTCATGTGAACTATGCCCCCGTGGTAGACCTCAACAACAACCCGATGAATCCTGTCATCAATGACCGGAGTTTTGGAGAAGACAAGTTTAGGGTAACTAAAATGGCGGTAGCCTTTGTAAAAGGTATCCAGGAACAGGGCATCATGGCAACTGTTAAGCACTTTCCCGGGCATGGGGATGTTGCTGTTGACTCCCACAAAGATTTACCCGTAATTAATAAGTCCAGAGCAGAACTTGAAGAACTGGAGCTATACCCCTTTCGTGAGCTCATCAAAGCCGGCGTAGGAAGCGTGATGATTGCACATTTATCTGTACCTGCCATAGACACTACTGAACATTTACCGAGCTCTTTGTCTCCACAACACATCAATGGACTGCTGCGGAAGGATCTGGGCTTTGAAGGCATCTCCTTCACTGATGCACTGGAGATGCAGGGAGTAAGTAAATATTATCCGCGCGGAGAAGCAGCTCTTCGCTCCATCATTGCCGGGAACGATCTGCTCTGTCTCCCCGGCGATGTACCAGGAACCATTGCCGCTGTGCGGGAAGCCATAAAAAAAGGAGAGCTTACCTGGAATGATATCTATAATAAAGTAAAAAAAGTACTGCTGGTAAAATACCACCTTGGTTTACATCGGGTGGATAGCATTTCCTATGATGGATTGGTCAATGACCTGAATGCATCAACTGATTCCATCCGGAAAAAAATCAGTGAACAAAGCATTACTGTAGTGAAAAAAGATAATCCGGCAGCATTCCCGCTGAAAGCCAATCAACGCATCGCCTATCTGAGCATCGGTGCGCCCGGCGAAAATATCATGACTGCTCAAATGCGCTCACAATACAAAGCAGATGTATTCCTTTTTGGAAGCAAAGCAGTCATGGGCAAACTACTCATGGATGACCAAACATCAGTAACAGTAGTAGAAAAAACAGATAGCGCAGCTGCCACTCAACTTCTGGCAACACTGGCTGATGGAAAATACGATCAGATCATCGTCGGTCTTCATAATTTCAACCGGCGCCCTGCCAATCAGTTCGGACTCACTGCTCCGGTATTGTATCTGATGAATGCCTTACAAAGTTATCAGAATATAACCCTGGTTTTTGGCAACCCCTATGCGCTTCAATATATACAGCAACCACGAAATTTAGTGGCTTGCTATGAAGATGATAACATTACCCAACAGGCAGCGGCAGATGTATTAAATGGAAAAATTGCTGCCACCGGTGAATTACCTGTAAGTGTCAACGATAGTTTTCCTGCGGGTACCGGTATTAGCTGGCATCCTTATCTTCCCCCGGCAACACCTGAATCAGTTGGCATGAATGGAACTGCGCTGAAAAAAATTGATTCTATTGTCAACAATGCCATTTCAAAGGGAGCTTTTCCCGGTTGCGTTGTGTTGGTTGCAAAGAACAATGCAGTAGTCTATCACCAGGCATTTGGTTATACAGATGTAACCAGTAAAGAGAAAATGACTGCCGATAAAGTTTTTGATCTGGCATCTGTAACAAAAATTTCAGCTACAACAGTATCCATCATGAAACTGGTAGAAGAAGGAAAAATAGACCTGCAACAAACACTGGGGTTTTATCTTCCCTGGCTACAAGGAACAGACAAAGCCAACTTAACTGTTCGTCAGATCTTATTGCATGAAGCCGGATTGGTTCCCTTCATCACTTTTTACAAAGAGCTGGTAGATTCTGCAACCAAACAACCTAAGTCAGGTTACTTTACCATGACAGAGGATGCTGATCATAACTATCGCGTAGCAAAAGGATTATACCTGAGAAATGATTGGCAGGATAGTATCCGGGCGCGGATTGCTGCCAGCAAGTTGGGGCCTGCCGGTAAATATGTTTACAGCGATAACGATTTTATTATTTTAGGAAACATCGTTGAGGTAGTAAGCGGACAAACACTCGACAATTATGTATTGAATACTTTCTACCGCCCACTTCATATGAAGAGTACCGGATTTAAACCATCCGGTTATCTTCCCATGTTGAAGATTGTTCCTACTGAAACAGATAATTATTTCCGCCACCAGGTAATCAGAGGGGATGTGCATGATGAAGGTGCTGCGCTGATGGGTGGTGTTGCCGGCCATGCAGGATTATTCAGCAATGCGTATGATCTGGCTCAACTGTATCAATTGCTTTTAAATGGAGGAGTTTTAAATGGTGTTCGGCTTTTCAAGCCGGAAACGATTCAACTATTTACTGCTTATGGAAGTGAGACCAGCCGACGTGGATTAGGTTTTGATAAACCCGAGAAAGATAATAAAACCCGCAAAGACCCGTATCCCAGCAAGAATGCCCCTGCGGAAACATTCGGACATACAGGTTTTACCGGCATTGGCGTCTGGGCCGATCCTGTGAACAACCTGCAGTACATTTTCATGTCTAACCGCGTGCATCCCACCCGCAACAACAATCTGATCAGCCAGCTCAATGTACGCTCACAAATACAGGATGCGATTTATGAAGCCATCATTCGCTAGGCAGCATTGATAAAAAATTCAATTCTTTCGCATATTTTCATATTCAATATCCCACTAACATGAAAAAATCATCTGCGTATTGGTTAATTCCCGTATGGCTGGTGTGTATGACAGCCTGTTCAAATAAGTCACTCAAAGTAGCTGCTTATATTCCCAAAGATGCAGCAATGGTAGCTGTTCTGGATGTAAAGGAAATGAATTCACAACTGAAAAAAGGGAAATTGGATTTGGATTCCCTCATCGATATTGCTATCAATAAACAAACCGTTAGATATGAACCGGCCATAAAAGATTCTGTTACCACCTATATCGAAATCATTGAAACACTTCGCGGTCCTCTAACAAAATATGATAAAATATTTTTGTTTGTACAAACAAAAACCTTGGCAGACAATTCCGTTACTTTTTCAATCAATATGCTATCTGAAATTGAGGATAGTGGCGATACCTCATCCGATACAACAGGTCAGCAAATGTTGAAGCACCTGAATATTGAAAATGAAAAAACTTTTACTACACTCTACGACCCGATGTATAAACGCCGCTTGAGCTTTAATGATGAGATATTCATACTCACTTATTTCTTTCACGAGGTAAAACCTGTCTACGATACACTAGAGATGACCTTTAAAATGCCACAAGAACCCGATATTGTAAAAGAAAGCAAGGCCGAGGTCGCTGCATTTTTCAATCAATCACTCGATCAATCATTGGCTTCTGTTGAGCAATTCACAGATATGTTCAGCGAAAAAGCCGATGGATATTTATTTACCTCCAGCAATAGTTCAGTCGAAGCTTTAAAAAAGACTCCTTTCAACTTACCGAAACTGGAAGAATTACTGAAAGACAACTATACTGCGGCGACCCTGCACTTCGAGCAGGGAAAAATGCGGATACAATCGACCAATTATTTCAATCCGACACTCAGCAGTCTGCTACGACAATATGCCGGACCGGTTGTTAATTGGTCATTAGTAAATGATTATCCGGAAGGCGAAATCAACATGCTGGCACTCGCCTCTTTTCAGCCTGCTCTTATCGGAGGTATTCTTCAACACCTGGAACTCAAATCATTCGCAGATAATTTTCTGAGTAAAAGCGGATTGACACTGGACGAAGCTCTAAAAGCTATTAAGGGTGAAATAGCTGTAGTAGTTTCAGACCTATCTGTACAAGAACCCGACCCCATGAAGCGAAAGGATGAGTTAACACTGCAAAGGGGATTACCAGGAGGTAAACTATTGGTTAGGTTACCGGTAGGTGAAAAAGCCAGTTATTTAAAATTAATGGAGACAGGGGTGAAAAATGGGTTGCTGGTTAAAACAGGTACTACTTACCGTTCTGCCCCTGAATTCAGCGCGCTGGGATCTTTCCTTATAGCAGATGAGCAAAATATTTATATAGCCAGCGACTCTTCGGTTTATTCCAATTATCTGGCTGCAGCAGGAAAGAAAAACAAATTCCTGAACAGCACCAGTTTCCAGTCGTACAATGCAGCATCAACACTATTCTATATAAATATTGCATCCACCATCAGAGGTCTCACTAAGGCTGATGACAGTTATACATTTCATCAGGCTTCTTCCATCATTGCCAGCACTGTAAAAGAAATGACCATATCCAGTGATAATTTTGATGGTAAGTCCGTTCACAATAACCTGGAACTGACAATGCAAGATGCCAAAACCAATAGTTTAGTATCTCTGACAAAAATGATGTCAGGACTGGAGAAAGAATTCAACTGGATCACAACCGATGATCGGATACCAATTGTTATACCGGAAGACAGCACCCGCAATAATTAAAGCATGGATATCCGGCTGCAACATCTGATGCCCCTGCCCCTGCAGGATCAACCATTGGCAAAAGATTCGGATATCTGGGGAAAGGACATCTTATTGTCTGCCGGACAACAAATAAAAATCACAGCCCGAAGCGGAAGAGGCAAAACCACCCTGGTTCATTTTCTGGCAGGATTGCGCAATGATTATACGGGGTCAGTTTATATCGGCAACAAAAACCCAATGAACTGTTTGCCGGAGGACCTGGCGCAATTGAGGAGGGAAGAATTGGGCGTTGTATTCCAGGATCTCCGTTTATTCCCCGAACTCACTATCCGTGAAAACACTGAGGTAAAAAAGTTTTTACCCCGAATTCCTATCAGTGAAAACACCATAGAAGATATGGCTGCGGAATTGGGCATTGATACCCTCTTAGATACTCCGGCAGGTATCTGCAGCTATGGAGAGCAACAAAGAGCTGCAATTCTACGGGCACTGGTGCAGCCTTTTGATTGGCTTATCCTCGATGAACCCTTCAGTCACCTCGATAAACTCAACCAGCAAAAAGCCATCGGACTCATAACAACAGTAATTAATCAACAAAAAGCCGGATTGATACTTCTTGATCTCGAGCCCGATCAATGTTTCATGTATCATCAACAGTTTCAACTATAATCCATGCGGCAGGAACTTAGATACCTGATGGGGAAGCTACTCAGCAACCCGAGTGGCAAATGGAGGGCCGGTATTGGCTCTATGGGTTTATGGATATCCGCTGTTCTGATCTTGATGGCCGTTCAATTGCAAAGTAATTTTTCCTACTTGTTGAACAGGGAACATGTTAAAGATGCTGATACGACCTATCTGTTAATCAACCGACAGTTGAATAGCAGCAATCTCAACAACACGACCCTGCAGGAAGAAGAAATTGAACAACTAAAAAAATTACCTGAGGTAGCCGCAGTTGGCACTGTTCAACCTGCCTATTTCAAGGCTATCTTAAGTATTGATAACAGCCAATTCCCATTTCAGACGGATGCCTCCTTTGAAACCGTACCTGCCGACTTTATCGATCAATTACCAGCCAACTGGGATTGGAAAGAAGGAGATGAAATTGTTCCTGTAATTCTTCCCTCCTTGTACCTGGATCTTTATAATTTTCAATTTGCGCTGGCACAACAACTCCCCCAGTTGAGTCCGGAGATCTTACGAATGCTGACCTTCAATATTACCATTATGGGTGCAGGAAAATCGATTGTTCTGAAAGGAAGAGTAGCTGGATTAAGTGACCGCATTCAATCATTGCTGGTTCCTGCATCATTCATGAACTGGGCCAATCAACGCTATGCAACTGACAACAAGCGAAAGCCCTCCCGTGTCATCATCAAAACAAATGATGCTTCTTCACCGAACCTGAATCAGTTCCTGCAAAAAAATCAACTCCGTACCGATCAGGAAAAGACACGCTTCAGTCAATATCGCCAGATCGTTAACTGGGTAGCCGCCATTGCCGGATTTTCGGGATTGTTGCTACTCGCTTTCTCCTTACTTGTCTTGTACCTTTTCATTCAACTTAGTATAACAGGTCTACGTGAAGAAATCAGGTTGTTGCTGCAGCTGGGTACTAGTCCCGGACAATTAGCTCAATTTTTAATGAAAAAATTCTTTCCCTTACAGGCGGGTATGGTTTTACTGGCAGTATTGACAGTATCGCTACTACAGTGGATGTTACAACAATCATTGGCGCAACAATCTATCCATCTTTCCCCTTTCATCTCCCTCTTTACAATGGCTGCAGCTCTCTTGTTGTTATTGGCAACTGGCCTCATGAACCGGAGAGCCATCCATACCACAATTCAATCAAAGTAAGAAAGGCCTTTCACAATTTTACTTTGTAATTTTATCTGCGCATGAAGAGATCACCAATCATTGGTATTATTGGATATTGTTTAAGCTGCCTGATATGGGTTGCCCCTACTAAGGCACAACCCCCCTTGCAACCCATCGGACAGTGGCGCGATCACCTGAACTTTGCCGACACCAGACAAATGATACAAGGCGATCAATTGTACATCGCCACTCCTACCCATGTATTTGCAATAGATGCTGAAAGAGAAATCAGTTCCTACAGCAAATCCAGCGGACTCAATGATATAGGCGTAGCTGCCATCGGATGGGATGGAACAACTTCTCAACTTATCATCGCCTATACCAACAGCAACCTGGATGTTCTGAATACAAAAGGTGTTAGCAAAAACATCGGAGATATTCAACGCAGCAACTTTCCCGGCAATAAAAATATTCGCAGCATCTATTGTGAAAATGGGCTGGCTTATTTATCTACCGGACTTGGAATCATTGTGGTGAATCTTTCCAAATATGAGATTAAGGATACCTGGATCATTGGAAGAGGCGGAACGCAAACCGGCATCAATGGTTTTATTCGACTCAACGATCAATACTATGCAGCTACTGAAGATGGTCTGCTTCAAATTGCTGCCGCATCCAACAACCCTTCCAATTTTTCAAATTGGCAATTACTCAGTGGTAGCAACGGATTACCTTCCGGAGCTATACGCCAGGTATTTGCAGTCAACAACCAACTGGTAGTTTGGAAGAATGATAGTCTGCTGTTGCAAACCACCAGTGGGTGGCAGCTCTTGTACCGTGATGCTAACTGGGGTATCACTGGTATCAGCAGCTCGAATAACCGCTTGCTGATTGGGCAACGAAACAACAATGGCAATGCACGGGTGATTCAACTCGCCACCAATGGACAAATTGAAAAAACTACTACAGCTGCAGGTGTTATCTCACTGCCCAGGTCATTTCTGCTGGAAGGTTCAACCCTATGGGTGGCTGATCAGTTTGGTGGAGTCTCAGCGCATGGAACTTCTGTTCAGCGATACATTCCGAATGGTCCGCCGGGAATCGCTACGGGAGCAATAACAGGTAATACGCAACAAATGGTTATGGCAGCAGGTAGCATCAATGAAACCTGGAATTACCAGTTCAACAGAAATGGCGTTTATTTTTTCAATGGTGAATGGTCGAGTAAGAGTTTCTTCAACCTGCCATTGTTGGATTCGGTGCTGGATTTTATTTCAGTTGCCATCGATCCGACAGATCAATCAGTGTGGGCGGGGAGCTATGGTGGTGGACTGGTTCACTTTCGCAATGGAGCCGCTCCACTCATTTACAAACAAGGCAACAGTACATTACAAGCAGCAGCAGGCGATCCGGGAAGTTACCGCGTTGGAGGCCTGATCTTCGATAGTAAAAATCGATTGTGGGTTAGTAATTATGGTGCTGCCTCCAATTTACATGTAAGGAAGACGGATGGCAAATGGGTAGCTTTTAGTATTCCATTTGCTCTCAATGAACTGGCTGCCGGTCCAATGGTTTGCGATGACTATGATCAAATATGGGTGGTGAGTCCGAAAAACAATGGCCTTATCTGTTATCAATCCAATGATCCGGATGCGCTGAATGATGATCGCTGGAAAAAATATGAAACCGGTTTGGGGAAGGGGAACCTTCCTTCCAACAATGTCTTGTCCGTCGCCAAAGACAGAACGGGAAATATCTGGGTTGGTACAGATCAGGGTATTGGTATCATCCGCTGTGCCGGGGAAGTTTTCAGTGCTGCTGGTTGTGATGCCTATAGACCGGTTGTGCGACAAGGAAGTTTTGCCGGATTCTTATTGCGTGACCAATCAGTTCAATGCATTGCAGTGGATGGTGCCAACCGAAAATGGGTTGGAACGAAAAATGGTGTATGGCTTCTTTCTGAAAGTGGTGAAGACGTGATTCAATATTTTACCGCAACGAATAGTCCGTTACTCTCTAATAATGTCTTACAGTTGGGAATACACCCGGTAACAGGAGAAGTTTTCATATTGACAGATCTGGGTATATGCAGTTATCGGGGAACAGCAACAGATTCAAGACAGGAAGGAGATAAGGTGCTGGTATTCCCCAATCCTGTTCCGCCCGATTTTAACGGAACCATTGCCATTCGTGGTTTAAAAGAAAATGTCGTAGTAAAAATTACTGAGCTCAGCGGTGCATTGGTATTCCAGACGCGTTCTCAGGGCGGACAAGCCACCTGGAACGGAAGAAATTACAAAGGAGAAAAGCCGGCATCCGGAGTTTACCTGGTATTGGTAAGAGATGACGAGAATAATTTCCGCGAAGCGGCCCGCATTATTCTTGTTGCGGGCAGATAAGCATTAATCGCCGTCTCTGTCTGCCTTTTTCATCGGACGATAAAAAGCTGCTCTCCGCGGACCAGGGAACGGAACATCGGACCCTTTGAGTCCATGCCAGAGTACCCGGTTAAATTCAAGATCAGGAATATCGTCTTCCTTGGCAAAATTCATTTTCTCTGATAACCGCTGCCATTCATTCATCGCCGTATTTACTTCCTTCAGGTTAACATTAGATGACCTGCACACAAAAGCGGTTGTATCTAAATTCGGAGTGAAACAGCGCCACATGGGTGTAGCGGCAGCATCGTATTGTGTCATAGGAGGAATTCCCAAAATCAATTCCATGGTGCGTAACATAGAAGAAGTAGTATAGGGGGTGTGGTCTACAAAGCGACGTTTTACAAAACCTCCTGCGAGGTATGCCGTACTGCGGTGAGCATCCACATGGTCTGCTCCATTTTGCGCATCATCTTCAATTATAAAGACAGCAGTTTCTTTCCAAATTGAACTCTTGCTGAGGTGTTCAACAAAAAGCCCCACTGCCAAATCATTATCTGCTACATGGGCATAAGGTGTAGGCCTTCCCTTCTTCAATCCCTCGGTATGATCATTTCCAAAACGAACACTGTTGAAGCGAGGCACTGCATTTGCTAACAGTAATGAATCGAATTCCTGCTTCCACTGATAGAAGCGGGAGGTATCGGGAAAGGAATTATCATAATCCCTGAAGTAAGGACAGACATGACCTTCCAGCGAAGGAATACTGGCTCGGTTTTTATTGGTGAACTCGCCGTAGGTACGATACGAAACACCCGCTTTCTTGCAATGATCCCATAAGAATCCTCCCTTGTTGTTGGCTACCGCCCTATTTCCTTCCCCATCATAACTTCCGCCACGACCGCCATAACTGTTGACCCAGTTTTTCTCCAGAAAATCTGTGGCATAAGCACCCATGGTCCAGTTATGTCCATCCATGCTCACTTCCCCATCTACATAAAAGTTGTCGAGTAAAACAAATTCTCTTGCCAGCGCATGCTGGTTAGGTGTAATTTTTTCTCCAAACAAAACGAGCGATGAATCCCCATTACCTTCCTTCATATCACCTAATACCTGATCGTAGGTGCGGTTCTCTTTGATCACATAAAAAACATATTTTATCGGACTGGCATCACCCACTTTTTGAGGGATGGGGTTACCGGCTTCACCACCGGCAAGTAATTCTTTTTCTTTGGTATAGGGTGTATTGCGGTACACCTGCTTGCTGTAATTTTCCAGTTGATCTGTGCCCGGCATATCGATAATGCTCATGGTACCTTGAAACAATCCTGCAATGTATTGAACACCCTTTGGTTTATTCGGGTCACCTTCGTGGTGAAGTACAATCTGTTTATTCCCAAATGGGTTCGGCCCGTAGGGATTAGCGAGAGAATTAAATCCTTTCCCGTTGGTGACGAATATTTTTTTCCTGGCAACTACCACCTTGGTGGGGTACCAGCCCACCGGAATAAATCCCTTGCCTTTGCTTTGGCCTCTTCGGCTAATATCAAAGACAGCCAGACAGTTGTTATCTGCATTGGCGATGAAGAGAGTTTTTTCATCCTTACTCATGGCCATACCATTGGTGGTAGACCCACTGGGTGCATCAGGATAGAGACTGGTCTGTAAGGTTTCAATCACCCGGCGCTCTTTGGTGTCGATGACTGAAACAGAATTATCATTGGCGTTGGCAACCAGCAAAAGATCTCCCTTCTTATTCAATAAAAGTTCATTGGGATTGTCGCCCACCGGAATTTCTTTCACAATCTTCCGACTCTCTGTTTCAAAAACATAGATACGGTCGCATCCCCAACAGCTAATGTATAACTCAGTTTTATCGGGTGAAAGCTCACAGGTATATGCTTCTCCGCCCAGTTCATATTTGGCAATCACTTCCCTGGTAGTAAGATCAACGAGGTACAACTGTTTGTCGTCACGGGTAACAACGTATAAAATTTTCCGCGTGTCGTCAATTGCCATGCCGGCAGGACCGATACGATTGGGCCATTTCTTCCCCAGCTGAATACTGTCTTTCAATTGAAGTTTGTCATTCTCGGTGCTATAGACTAAAATACGGTTATCATGACCCCCTCCCACATAAAGGGTCTTATCATCCCCACTGAATGCAAGACCATACCAACTGCGACCAACCACTAGTCTGTCGAGTTCTTGCTCATTCAACGGGTCGATCAACTGAATGCTCTGGATACTTTGACCATTGTTAGCTACTGCCAAACGATTTCCGGCATGGTTCAGAACCATGTTCAGGGGAAGGTCGCCCAGTGGAAGACTTCGACCGGCGGGTGAGAGACTCCATCCATTGGGAAGGGTTACCCGGTTAGCATCAGATACTGCATTCTTTTCCTGCGAAGCAGCAATTAAAGACAAGCAGCAACAGCTGATGGCAGCAATGAATTGTTTCATAAGGGAAAGATGAAGTTTACAATCAGTAAAAACACTGCTGTCATCACCCGTTAAATCACCGGTTTTCGTGCAGGTGTTTCAATAAAAGTACACCAAAAAAAAGAAGTTAAGGGGCAGTTGATGCAAAATTAATAGAGGAGAAAAAGTCAACTCACTGCTGACGAACATAGTCATAACTGCGGGCAACCTTGAATTTCAGCTCACCTCTTTCACCCATACCAACCCGGTACATCACCTGACGGTACATACCTGTCGGTTGAACATTGGTGGTATCCTGGGTATTGTAAAGCGGGAATCTTCTTACCAAATTCCCTTCCATCAGATAATACTCATCACCTCCTTTATAGCCGGGCTTAATTTTGGGGTCGTCGAGGATATCAGGAAAATATATTGGCAGAAATCCCTGGTTTTTATCTGAACTGACGGCAATGATATTGAGTTTTGGTTTGTCTCCCGGGAGATTAACATAGATGATCAGATCGGGGAACCCATCCATATTCGGGTCGTCAACCTCGGCTTTATTGACACGTCCCTTCACATCGAAGGTCACATCACGCGCTCCGTTTTCAAAGCCAACAGGTGCAATGGAGAGATTGTTCTTTTCCGGATTTTTGTTGTTACAGGAAAGCTTGAATCCTGCTTTCCCCAATTTCAATGTTGAGTCGTAACGACGTGCTTGCTGAGCATGAAGAGTACCAGCAGCTATAACAAAACACAGGACGCAGATGAAGTAACGCATGATCAAATTTACAGTTAAGGATTGAAATGAAAAAGAGATGCTTTGTTACATATTTCTTCTGTATTGTCCGCCCACCTGGTACAAGGCCTCGGTGATTTGTCCGAGAGAACAGTATTTTACTGTTTCCATGAGTTCGGTGAACAGGTTGCCGTTGCTGAGTGCCACTTCCTGCAAACGTTGCAGTGCCTGAGTAGCCATGGCAGAATTACGGTTATGGAAGGATTGTAAATTTGAAATTTGTTGGTCTTTTTCTTCTCTCGTACTTCGAATTACTTCATCGGGAATGAGTGTCGGACTTCCCTTTTTACTCAGGAAGGTATTCACCCCGATAATTGGCAATTCACCGGTATGCTTCCGGGTTTCATAGTACATGCTTTCCTCTTGTATTTTATGGCGTTGGTACATTCTTTCCATGGCACCGAGTACCCCTCCTCTCTCAGAAATTCGATCGAATTCAGCCAGCACAGCTTTCTCGACAAGGTCGGTCAACGCTTCCAGCATATAACTTCCCTGAATGAAATTATCTGCCAATGCCGTACCCAGTTCTCGGTTGATGATCAACTGAATGGCCATAGCTCTTCGCACACTTTCTTCTGTTGGTGTGGTGATGGCTTCATCATAAGCGTTCGTATGCAAGCTGTTGCAATTGTCATAAATGGCATACAATGCCTGCAGGGTGGTACGAATATCATTGAAATCAATTTCCTGCGCATGCAGGCTGCGACCACTGGTTTGAATGTGATACTTTAATTTTTGAGAGCGGCTGTTACCCTTGTACTTGTAGCGGATAGCTTTTGCCCAGATACGACGGGCCACACGCCCGATTACGCTGTATTCAGGATCCATTCCGTTGCTGAAGAAGAAAGATAGATTCCCGGCAAAATCATCGATGGAAAGGCCGCGACTAAGAAAATATTCTACATAGGTAAAGCCATTCGCCAATGTAAATGCCAATTGTGTGATCGGATTAGCGCCTGCTTCAGCAATGTGATAGCCACTGATACTGATGCTGTAAAAATTTCTTACCTGATGTTCACTGAAATAAACCTGCACATCTCCCATCAGTTGCAATGCAAATTCTGTTGAGAAGATGCAAGTATTTTGTGCCTGGTCTTCTTTGAGAATATCCGCTTGAACAGTACCTCTTACAAGCGAAAGTGTTCGCTCACGAATCTGGTCATAAATCTCTTTGGGCAATACCCTATCACCACTGGTACCGAGCAAGCGCAACCCGAGTCCGGTATTACCTTCCGGCAGCTTACCGGGGTTTTGTGTATCCAAATAAACAGGGCGTTGTATTTCCGGCAGGTTTTTCTGCATCCATTGATCAACCCTGTTCCATTCCTGCTGCTCCTCTATCCACTTTTCACATTGCTGATCGATGGCAGCATTCAAAAAGAAGGCCAATAAGATGGGGGCAGGACCATTGATGGTCATGCTAACAGAGGTGCGGGGATCACAAAGGTCGAATCCGCTGTATAATTTTTTGGCATCATCTAATGTTGCTATGCTAACACCACTGTTACCCACTTTGCCATAAATATCTGGCCGCAGTGCCGGGTCTTCGCCATATAAGGTTACACTGTCAAAAGCGGTGGACAAGCGGATAGCCGGCTGATCTTGCGAGAGGTAATGAAATCTTTTATTGGTACGTTCGGGAGGTCCCTCACCGGCGAACATGCGGGTAGGATCTTCATCTTTTCTTTTCAATTCAAACACACCGGCTGTAAAAGGAAAATATCCGGGAAGGTTTTCCTGCATTTGCCAGCGAACCCAATCACCCCAGTCATTGAAACGTGGCAGTGCAACCCTTGAAATGGCTGTACCACTGAGTGTAGTAAACTGAAGGGGTTGCTGCAATTCCTTACCGCGAACTTTATACGTCAAAACGGCACCGGAGTATTGCTCCAATCGGGAGGGCCAGGTTTTGATAAGTTCGATGGTTTCCGGCAGCAGCTGGCGATGAATTTCATTGATTCTGTCCTGCAGCACATCCAATGATTGTGCGTTTACAGATTTTTCTTCCAGTAATTTTTTGGCACCTTCCAACTGATACCACTGAGTAGCAAGTCTTGCCTGCTCTTGCACCTGATGATCATAACTGGAGAGGGTAGCGGTAATTTCAGAAAGGTAGCGGGCACGGGCAGAAGGAATAATTTGAACCCTGGACATACCTGCCAGATCGGGCAACCGGTCTGACACATCTGGCAATAGTTGAATGCCGGTTTTTTTCTCTACCAACAACATCAGCCGGGTGAATAATTGATCGACCCCCGCATCATTGAATTGGGCTGCAATGGTTCCGACCACGGGCAGGTCAGCATCTTCATCCCAAATTTGGTGATTGCGTCTATACTGTCTGCCAACATCTCTAAGAGCATCCTCAGCACCCGGCTTATCAAATTTATTGATTGCGATCAGATCAGCGAAGTCAAGCATGTTGATCTTTTCAAGTTGTGTAGCTGCTCCATACTCAGGAGTCATCACATACACACTTACATCTGAACCCTCTACTATTGATGCATCACTTTGACCTACACCGGCGGACTCCACAATGATGGCATCAAAACCGGCCTCCTTACAAAGTGCAACTGCCTCCGGCACATGCTGACTCAATGCTTTGTTGTCATTCCGTGTAGCCATACTGCGCATGAAAATCGCAGGATGATGGATGGCATTCATCCGGATGCGATCACCCAGTAAAGCACCACCGGTTTTTTTTCTGGAAGGGTCAACAGAAATGATGGCCAGCTTTTTACCACGTGTTTTTAATAAAAATCTTCTAACTAACTCATCTGTCACAGAACTCTTTCCGGCTCCCCCAGTACCTGTAATTCCAATTACCGGAATGCGCCG
>DAIMYK010000005.1:0-17714 GCA_036734525.1 Sediminibacterium sp.
TCAGCCAGCCGGTCTGCGAGGGCCTGCAACATAATCTTTCTTTAGTCGTCATGTGCGTCTTCCATTTTTTTGATGTGTGGCTCGATGCCGTGAATGGTTACCGCAAAAGCTCCTATGTAATCACTATATCCGCTTGATGCAGGAGCAATAAAATCTGCCAGTGACAGATTGGGTTGCCCCGGAGCCTTTTTTATTTGCTGCCGCAAGAATGATAAGCGGAGTGTTTTGTTACTATCATTTACTTGCACGTCATCACCTTCACTATTGGCTTTCCAGAATCCGACTACACCTTTAGCGGTTAGCCACTGCTCGGTAATCATAGTATCGAGCATTTGGTTGGCATCCTCGTATAATTTGCTTGCCTCTTTTCCCACAACTGCATCAGTAAGGATTTCTGGAAATGAACCATGAAGTTCCCAGGCAATGAAAAATGGCTTCCAATCAATATATGATCTGAGTTCACTGAGATCATATGATTCAAATATTTTTGTGCCTGTGAAACTGGGTTGAACAGGGGTGTAATTTTTCCAATCTATATTTGCCTTGTTCTGAAGAGCTTCGGCATAGCTTAGATATTCCTTTACTGTTTTCTTATTGTCGAAAGTATGTTTCAGTTCAAGGTATTCTTTTTCTATTCCTTCTAAAAACTGATGCTGTTGCTCTTTGCTAAGCAAAGAACCTGCTACGGTTACACTACGGGATGCATCCAACACGTGCACAACCTTTCCCTGATTTTCAGGAGCAATTTTAACAGCGGTATGCATACGCGAGGTGGTGGCACCACCGATGAGTAAGGGTTGTTTCATGCCCCTTCTTTTCATTTCTTTTGCTATGTGTACCATTTCATCCAGTGATGGCGTAATGAGTCCGCTTAATCCGATGATATCCACCTTTTCCCGTTGTGCAGTTTCCAATATTTTTTCTGCCGGCACCATCACTCCCATATCAATGATGTCATATCCGTTACAGCCGAGTACTACCCCAACAATATTTTTTCCAATGTCGTGCACATCTCCCTTAACTGTTGCCAATAAGATTTTTGCTGCTGCACCACTATCTACTGCTGAAGTATCACCGGCTTTCTGTAATAATTTCTTCTGTTCCTTCTCGGCCTCAATGTAGGGCGTAAGAACTGCCACACTTTTTTTCATCACGCGGGCGCTTTTAACGACCTGTGGCAGAAACATTTTTCCTGCACCGAAGAGGTCGCCTACAATGCCCATACCTTCCATCAGTGGACCCTCAATTACCTCCAGCGGTGTCGGATAAGCTAATCTGGCTTCTTCGGTATCGGCTTCGATGTATTCAGTTATTCCGTTGATCAGAGCATGCGCAAGTCGCTTTTGTATAGGTTCATTTCTCCAGGCTTCATCTTTGACCTGTACCTTACCCTGTGTTTTAACTGTTTCTGCATAGCGAATCAAGGCATCTGTTGCCTGGTTATTATCGTTGTTGCGATTCAGGATAACATCTTCGCATAGCCTTTTCAGTTCTGGCTCAATTTCATCAAATACAGCCAGTTGACCCGCGTTGACAATTCCCATGTCCATACCCGCATGAATGGCATGGTACAGAAAAACTGCATGGATGGCTTCTCTTACCGGTTCATTTCCCCGGAAGGAGAAAGACACATTAGACACGCCGCCACTCACTTTGGCGAGTGGAAGTGTTTGTTTGATGATCCTGGTTGCTTCAATGAAGTCAACAGCATAGTTGTTGTGTTCTTCTATGCCGGTAGCGATCGCAAAAATATTGGGGTCAAATATGATATCTTCCGCAGGGAAGCCTGCTTGATGCGTGAGCAATTGGTAGGCACGTGTACATATGTCTACTTTCCGTTGTAATGTATCTGCCTGGCCTTGTTCATCAAATGCCATAACAACAACAGCAGCACCGAAATCGCGACAAATATGTGCCTGTTCGAGAAATTTTTCTTCGCCCTCTTTTAGGGAGATGGAATTCACAATACATTTCCCCTGGATACATTCAAGTCCGGCCTGAATGATCTCGAATTTTGAGCTGTCGATCATGATGGGGATGCGGGCGATATCGGGTTCACTCTGCAGCAGGTTGATGAACTGGGTCATGGCTGCAACACCGTCAAGCATGGCATCATCCATGTTGACATCCAATATTTGAGCTCCGCTTTCCACCTGTTGACGGGCGACAGAAAGTGCTTCTTCGAGTTGATTTTCCCTGATCAGGCGAGCAAATTTTTTAGAGCCGGTCACATTAGTCCGCTCACCTATGTTCACGAAATTAGTTTCCGGTCTTATCACCAGCGGCTCAAGTCCGGACAATCTCAGGTAGGGATGAATTTGTATTGTGCTCATGGTAGTTTCAGTAAGGCTGTCTGGTCTTCAGGGAGTTTTCGGCGTTTTAATTTTATATCTGCTGCATCATAGTTTTGGATGTGGTCAGGTGTGGTGCCACAGCAGCCACCTACAATGTTGACAAATCCTTCTTTTGCCCAGTCTTCAATGAAGTGAGCAGTTTCATGTGGTTGCTCGTCGTATTCACCCATTGCATTGGGTAATCCGGCATTGGGGTAGGCAGAAGTGAAGCAGGTAGCCAGTTGAGATAGTTCTTCAATGTGCGGTCTCATTTCAGCAGCTCCCAGGGCACAGTTTAGTCCGATGCTCAGGGGTCTGGCGTGCATCACTGAAATATAGAATGCTTCTAATGTTTGACCGCTTAGTGTTCTTCCGGAGGCATCTGTGATGGTGCCGCTGATCATGATGGGCAGAGGTGCGGTCCCTTTCTTTCTAAAGAAGCGGTTGGCTGCGGCGATGGCTGCTTTTGCATTGAGTGTATCAAAAATAGTTTCGATCAGCAAAAGGTCAACGCCCCCCTCTACCAGACCACTGATCTGCTCTTCGTATGCTATTACTACTTCTTCAAAAGTTACTGCCCTAAAGCCCGGGTTGTTTACATCGGGTGAAAGACTGAGGGTTTTGTTCAATGGTCCGATGGCGCCTGCAACAAATCGGGGACCGGCATCGGGATGATTTTGCAGATAGCTGTTAATTGCTTGCCGGGCACAGCGCGCGGCCGCGATGTTAAGTTCATGTGCCAGACTTTGCATTTCATAGTCTGCCATGGCGATGCGGGTACTGCTGAAAGTGTTGGTCTCTATGATATCGGCTCCTGCTTCCAGGTATTGCAGGTGTATGCCTTCAATTATCTTCGGTTGGGTAATGCAGAGAAGGTCGTTGTTTCCCTTGACATCTGTATGCCAGTTACTAAAGCGTTCGCCCCTATAATCTTCTTCCGTGAGGCGGTGGCGCTGTATCATGGTACCCATGGCGCCGTCAATAACGAGTATTTTTTGTTTCAGCAGTTCTCTGATATCCATGGTTGTAGGATGGTTCTTTCATTCAAAAAATCCATTACTAACAACGCTGAGAATTGCACAAGGGAAGCAAACTGTCCCCAACGTTTATTAGTTCGATAATTCCCCGATTGGGAAGTAGCGACAGGCTGAACAATAAACAAATCCACCTGAATGTGGCCGCAAAGGTACGATGTGGCAGCCGATTTTCAAAAATGCCTGACTATTGGTACTGGCAGTTGACAGTGATGGTTACTTTTTCAGTTACATCCTCTGCTTTGATACCAAAATCTTTGACCGTGATGGAAAAGCTAGCTTTTGCCAGGGGTTTTCCATCTTTAATCGTAATACTTCCTTTGGTGCTAACTTTCTTTGTTACGCCATGGAGTGTCAGGTCGCCTGCTACCTCTACCGGGTAGTTGCCATCCCGGGTGAAGTTCACCGATTTAATGTTGGTTATAGTGCCCTTGAAGTCACCTCTGGGGTATTGGTTGCTATGCAGATATTCGGTATTGAAGTGATCTTGCATTTCCGCCATTTTGAATCGAAAGCTTTTGATGAGCAGACTAAAGCTGAGGGAACCGTTATCTGACAGCCGGCTACTTACTTCATTATTGATGGCTTTTACATCCGGATCAGTGGGAGATTGAAAAATGATTTGTCCATTTCTTGTTCCGAATATTTTTTGTGCTGAAAGGGATTGGAAAGAAAGGAGGGCGAGAGCCATCAAGCCCATAGTAAACAAGTATTTCATGGTAGGAATTTATTTTAATAGTACACCTTCATTGATAACAACGCTGGCATCGGGAATATACCCAGTGCAGATGCCTTTAAAGACAATTGAATCGCCTGGTTGTAGATTGCCCGGATCTGTTTTAAAAGTACAATTGATGGTGAAAAAAGGGTCATCGGTTGAGAAGTTGACTACTTTTTGCCCTTCCTGGTTGGTACTAACATCTGCTACAGTTCCGGAAAGTTCTATGGCTTTATCGAGGTAAAGTCCGTTAGCTACTGCTTCATCTTTGCGGAAGGCTTCGAACAGCTGTTGTGCAGTGAGTTGTATCCCTTTTTCTTTGGACACATCCCTATGTGGTTTGTTAAAGATCCAATACAGGAGCGCCAACCCGGCGATAAGTCCTATACCACCGGCAACCAGCAAGAGTTTCAGCCATTTTTTCATGAAAGTATTTATTTCGGTGAGGCTGCAAAATTATTCATTTGCCTGCTAATAAACCGGCAGAAAATGTTAAACGGTCACGGGGGTCAAGGGAGAGTTATCCGGAGAACTCGCTATTTCACGTATTGCTGTACCGGCAGCCGGTGGGCAATGCTACGGGCCAGGGTCATTTCGTCTGCAAACTCCAATTCTCCTCCAAAAGAAATACCTCTGGCAATGGTGGTGATTTTACAGGGAAGGTGGGCGATTTTTTTCTGAATATAATAGATCGTAGTGTCTCCCTGTATATTGGGGTTGAGAGCAAAGATCAATTCTTCTACCTGTTCTTCTTCTATTCGGTTGATTAGTCCGGTAATGTTGAGTTGCTCGGGACCAACCCCATCCAGGGGAGAAATGATACCACCCAGTACATGGTAAGTGCCATTCATTTGAGAGGTATTTTCAATGCTGATTACATCCCGGATGCTTTCAACGACACAAATTAACCGTTGGTTTCGGCTTTGTTGTGAGCAAATGGAACAGATTGCTCCATCACTGATGTTGTTACAACGGCTGCAAAATTGAATTTCCCGGCGAAGCTTGGCAATTGTTTCAGAAAACAGGGTTACCATTTCTTCATCCTGCTTGAGCAGATGTAGTACCAGACGTAAAGCTGTTTTTCTTCCAATACCGGGAAGTTTGGCAAAGGCAGCTACAGCGTTTTCCAATAGTTGAGAGGGAAGTGGCATGGTGAAAATGTCTCTTGCAGGGTTGCCGGTAAAGTTACAATTATATTCTCAGGGGCTCAGAGTTGTATCGTCATTTCATTGTCCCAACCTGCTCTTACTGAGAGTTCTTTGGGTATCAATCGAACTATTTCCGGCAGTTTTTTATTGCCGGGGTATTGCCCGGGATCCCATTTGCCATTACCATTGGTATCGAACAGTATTCGCAGTTCATAGTTGCCCGGGTAGAACAAGTTCTTCTTCCATTCCTGCGATGTTATGGGGAAGGCGTCAATGAATTTATCTCCTTCATAGATCTGGAGAACAGGCCGTTTGCTTAGGTTCAGGTTGATGAATTTTATGCGGATGCTGCCATAATCTTCTTGTTTTTTGGTTCCGATTTTGAGGGTATCGGCTTTTACAAGTGTTCCCCCAAGAGAGTCGGTGATAGCGCCTTTCTTCAGCAGCAATAGGAAGGCTTGTTTTTCCTTCAAGGGGTATTGTACCGTAATCGTTTTTTGGGAACTATCTATCAGCAAATTATATCCTGATACAGGACGGAAGAATGTATCACAAAGTACAATTCCAGTTGTGTCAATTTGTTGTATACTACGCTGCAATTTTATCTGCAAGGGCTTCAGTAAGTCTTGTTTTCCATTGTCCAGACTGGTAGTATAGCGCAGACGTTTGTCATCCTTATTTACTACTGCTTTAGCGGCTGGTTGTCCGCTGGCGGAAGTTGCAGGTTTTGGCTCTAAAGCCTGGTAGGCATAAAGGGTATCGAACTTCCCGGAGCCTGGAATAATATTTTCGGGAAGGAAGGCAAACAGTTGTGTGCTGTCATCGTATTTTTTGTTAAATGCGCTTTTGACAACGAAAACCTGAAAGCTGTCTTTCGGTAAAAAGTTAAATTGAAATTCCCCCTTTCCATTCAGTTTTGTAGAGTAGGGAGGTTTGAGTTTGAAAACGGCAGTATCAGACAAATTTTTGTGTAAGATTACCCATAAGGTAGAATCGATCTTGCCGCTTGAGGCAAGTATGACTCTTCCTCGATAACTAAGGGTGTCTAAACGGGGCCCGGTAGAGAAAGTGTATGTGAAGTCGCGGGCTATGTTGCTTTCGTTTACATCCCGGATGGCTTCCCCAAATTGAAAGGAGTATGTTGTATTGCTGCGCAGACTATCTTTTATCTTGATGGTAACATTTCTGAGTTTGTAATCTACCTGCGGTTGGTTGGTCATCTCAGGATTCACAATCAGGTACTTGAAGATATCACTCACGCTTACATATTCATTGAATGTAAGGGTGATTAACTTTGGCTGTACATTCAGGGAAGAATCTTTTGGGGTGGCCATTACCAGAACCGGTGGTAATGAATCCCGTGGCCCACCACCGGGTGGGATGACGTTGGCACAAGACCCCATGAGTAACCATGCACCCATCAGGGGGAGTATGAATAGAAAGAAACAGACGGAAGATGCCGGCACATTTTTTTTCATGCATTGCAAAGGTAGCAGTAAATCGGTTCAATGGGGAATGCTGGCAGGAAAGAGCCGGCGCTTTTAACAAGGTTAACTTTTTCTTCCCTATTGGTCGTGAACATATCTGTTGGGTAGGTGTTATTGGAATACATCTAGTTAATATGTCAGCAACTTATTCAATCAAGACAGTTATTCGTATCCCTGTAAGTATGGACAAGGCCTGGGATTTTTTCAGTCGGCCCGACAACCTTCAACAGATTACCCCCGACCACCTCGGGTTCCAGATTATCTCACAGCACCATGGGTCACAGATGTATGCCGGACAGATCATTGAGTATAAGGTGAAGCCTTTATTGGGAATACCTCTTTATTGGATGACAGAGATCACGCAGGCGGTGGACAGGAAGTATTTTATTGACGAACAGCGAGTAGGTCCATATAGCATGTGGCATCATCAGCATCATTTTAAAGAGATCACCGGTGGTGTGGAAATGACCGATATAGTTCATTACCGCTTGCCGATGTTCTTTTTGGGCGACATTGCTCACATCTTATTTGTTAGGCGACAGCTTGAACACATCTTCTCCTACAGAACACAGAGGGTAGAATCCATTTTTGGTAAATGGACAGACTCCACTGAATAATTGGGAGCGTGTTATTTCAGTTCAGTTAAAGGACTCACATTGTTTCCTCTGTCAATAGTAACCACAAAGGTTCTATTGCCAACTGTTTCAGGGTATTCGTTGAGGCGGATGTTGATCCGTGTACGTTCAGGGAACACTTGTATCAATTGCGCATCGATGAATCGTGCTTCTTTCCCTCTGGGAAGTACTAACAGTCCGATACCCTTTATTTTTTCCTGCCCGCTATAAGCAATTTCAAAATTGCCACTTTCTTTTTTGATGATTTTGGGTGATTCCGGGCTACTATCATCTATCCATGGTGCTGCCGGAACAAGGGCAGGGTATCGGTAATAGTTGTTTTGAAGACTGTCACACCAACCATTGGGGTTGTTTTCGAAAGATTTGCTACTGAAATAAACGCTTCCCTGGGTACTTCTGAAGCTACGGAGTTCTTTGATTTGAGCGGGCAGTTCATTGGGGTTTTTCCATCCTGAATTACTTCCTGCTCTGTAAAAGCCATGGCCAACATATAAGTGTCGGCCATAGCTGTTATCGTTCCACCACTTCAATAAAACCGAATAATCTGCCAAAGCATGACCTCGCTCCCAGTATAGTTGAGGGACTACATAATCAATCCAGCCCTTTTGCAGCCAAAGTAGTATGTCTGCATATAGGTCATCATAATTGGTTTGACCTGCTTTCGTATTGCTTCCCATGGGATCCTGGCTGCTGTTGCGCCATACTCCGAAAGGACTGATGCCAAATTTTACCTGAGGGTTGACTTCTCTGATCGCCTGGTGCAGGTTCAGGATGATGCTATCACAATTGCTGCGCCGCCAGTCGTCTTTGTTCATGCCCTTTCCCCATTCGCGAAAAGTTTTTTCATCGGGAAATTCTTTGTTGGGAATGCGATAAGGATAAAAATAATCATCCATGTGAATGGCATCGATGTCATACCGTTTGATGAGGTCTTTAACTACTGCTACCGTAAATTTTCTTACTTCCGGTAGTCCGGGGTTGTAATATTTTTTGTCTCCGTAAGTCAGGAACCAATCCGGATGAAGGCGGGTAGGGTGATTGGGTGCAACTGAAGAGCGGGTGATGTTGAATACAGCGCGATAGGGATTTAGCCAGGCATGAAATTCCATGCCTCTGAGGTGCGTTTCTCTGATCATGAATTCCAATGGGTCGTAATAGGGGTTGGGTGCTAATCCTTGTTGTCCTGTCAGGTATTCGCTCCAGGGCTCCAGTGCTGAAGGGTAGAAGGCGTCGCCGGAGGGTCTTACTTGCATGACAATTGCGTTCATGCCATTCTTTTGGTGCATATCAAGCAGCCTTAGGAATGAGGCTCTTTGCTCTTCCGGTAACATTTGTTTACTCCTTGGCCAGTCTATGTTTTCTACAGTAGCCACCCATACTCCTCTGAATTCATAGTTGGGTGATTGGGTTTGTGCGTTGGAGGTAATAAAAAACTGGGTCATGATCAGACCCATCACTAAGCGGCCAATACAAGTTTTTATCTGTGTCATATTGTGGATATCGTATGTTGATCTATTAATTTTCACAGACCCGCAGGCATTCGCTACAGTTGGAGCAAATATCAATGTTCTTTCTTCCATTCATCAATTGTTGCCTGAATTGTTGGTAGGCTTCACTTTGCCATACTTCGCGGAATGGTTTTTCCTTCAGATTCCCGAGTTGGTGCAGGGCATCTTTGTCAAAGCAACAGGGCACAATCAATCCATCCCAGGTAATTACATTGGCATGCCAGAGTTTCCAGCATTTATTCTGCAAGCCATTTTTTACCTGTGTTACTCCTCGCCTATCTTTTTTGTACCTGCTGTATTTATTATTAACGGGGATTAGCTGGTGTGGGTCGTTTTCATAGTCATACACTTGTGCAGTTTTGAAGCGGACCTGGTCAACACCGATTTCTTTTCCCAGGCGACGAACCTCATCTAGCTGGTGCTCATTGGGTTTTACGACAAGGAACTGAAAAAAGACAAAGGGTTTGTTGCTGTTTAGTTGTTTTTTCCAGTGAACAATGCGGCGGGCGCCTTCCAATACCTTATTGAGTTGGCCGCCTACACGGTACTGTTCATATACTTCCTGGGTAGTACCATCAATAGAAATAATCAATCGGTCCAGCCCACTTTCAACCGTTTCTCTGGCTTTTTCATCGGTCAGGTAGTGAGCATTGGTGGATGTTGCGGTATAAATACCTTTTTGATTGGCGTACCGAACCATGGCCAGAAATTCAGGGTTCAGGTAGGGTTCACCTTGAAAATAAAAGGTCAGATAAAAGAGTTCGCGGTGAATATCATCGATGGTTTGCCGAAAAAAATCCTGCTGTAACATACCGGTAGGTCGGGTAAATGCCCGAAGGCCGCTGGGACATTCCGGACAGCGGAGGTTACAGGAGGTTGTGGGTTCAAATGAAACAGCTATGGGTAGCCCCCATTGAACAGGTTTTCCGCTGATTTGGGAAATGAGGTATGAGGCATAAACTTTCGCTGCATTCCATCCTCTTCTGGCCGTAAACTTCGATAACCAGTTCAGGCTATCATTCCAATTAAAATATGCCATCGGTGTAAAATTACTACTATCGCACGACAAGAAAACTGCATAAAAATTTTTAATATTACTTTTGTTGTTCCCCAGGATTATTTTTTACAAAATGTATAAATTAGGGGTATGAATAGTGTTATGGATCCATCTACCTGTCAAAGTTGCAATCAGCGGTTCAATTCTGTCTTTTGTAAGGCCCACGAGGATCATATTAACCAGATCAATGAGCAGAAATCGTGCAGTGTATTCAAAAAAGGAGAGGTGTTGTTCAGTGAGGGGGGCAGGCCATTAGGGGTTTTCTGTGTCAGTGAGGGAAAAATAAAAATGTCGCACATGGGTGATGATGGCAAGGACCAGATAATTCGGCTTGTTAAAGCAGGCGATATTCTGGGCTATCGAGCCTTATTGAGTGGCGAAAGATACAGTGCCAGTGCTGAGGCACTGGAAGACACACAGGTGTGTTTTATTCCACGTGATTTATTCATACAAGTATTGAAACTTGACAGTAACCTGGCTTTTGAAATGATGAAGTTATTGAGTGATGAATTGCACAGGGCGGAGATAAAACTTACTCACCTGGCTCAAAAACCTATCCGGGAGCGATTGGCAGAGACCTTGCTTTTTATCAAGGAAACATATGGGTATGAGGCTGATGGTGTTACCCTGAATGTTCGACTGTCCAGAGAAGATATAGCTAATCTGGTAGGAACTGCTACCGAGTCGGCCATCCGACTCCTAAGTGAGTTCAAGAAAGATGGTCTTATTGAATTGGAGGGTAAAAAGATAAAAATCATGCAACCCAGGGAGCTTCTTAAAACTGCTAATCTGCAGGATTAATATTTCATTGTATTTTTTTGAAATTCAGTCGCTTGATGACAAAGATGACAAATGTCATTTGTTGATAGCCGGCTTCTTGCTTACTTGCCTCCGAATGCAATAAAAATGCATTCATGTCAGGAGGTATGCCAACCTGTTTTTGGAATATACAGCTGGGTGACTCGATTGCGCCTGCCGAATTGTGCAACCAGATAGAGCTGGAGTGTCATCCGGAGCTTACCGCCAGTTGTAGGCAAATAGAAGATTTTTTCAACCGACACGGCCATTTGATTTTTTCAGATCCCGTTACAGAAATGGTTCAGCTTATTTTCTTTAAGATGGAAGATGAGGTGAAACATTTATTGCTCAAAGAAAAGAACCTGATCTTTCCCGGAATAAAAAGCAGTAAGCGATTGTTTGTTCTGTCGCCTGCTGCCTGGCAGTATATTGTGCAAACGCAGCGCGTTATTGCAGAGCTTATAGAAAGAATCCGGCATTTACTGAATCATTTTCAGACGAACCCCTCCAGTAGCAAGGAATGGCAACAGTGTGTCCAGCAGTTTTTTCAACTGGAAAAGAAAATTCACCAATGGATTTTTGTTGAACAGAATATCCTTTATCCCTCTTCATTACAAACATTCAGTATTAATTAGATCGCCATGGAAAAAAAACAACTAACACAGTCGGTTCAGGTCTGTTACCATTGTGGTGAAGATGTGGGTGCGGAAGGAATTTCATGGGAGGATAAATCATTCTGTTGTAGCGGGTGTAAAATGGTCTATGAGATTTTGGAGCATGCCGGTATGTGTGATTACTATACTTTGGATAAAAATCCTGGCAACCAGTTGAGGAAGATTCGGAATGATCAGTTTTCTTTCCTGGATGATGAGAAAATCCAACAGGGGCTAATTCGATTCAAAGACGAAAGCCAAAGTCATGTAGAGCTCTATCTGCCTCAAATTCATTGCAGCAGTTGTTTATGGTTGCTGGAAAATCTGCATAGACTCAACCCTGCTGTGATCAGTTCAAAGGTTCATTTTGAACGCAAACAGGTAAGTGTTGTATTCGATCACCATCAACTTTCATTGAGACGTCTGGCTGAGTTGCTGACGAGTGTTGGCTACGAACCTTATTTCAGTCTGCATGATTTACAAGCAGCATCTTCCCCCGTAGATCGTTCACGCATCTATAAGCTGGGTGTTGCCGGGTTTTGTTTCTCCAATATCATGTTGATGAGTTTTCCTGAATATTTTGGTATTGATGCACAGGAGCAAACGTTGCAACAACTATTTCGGTTTGCCAATCTTTTCTTGAGTTTACCGGTATTTTTTTATAGTGCCAGTGAGTTTTTCCAGAGTGCCTGGTCGGGCATTCGTTCCCGGTTTCTCAACATTGATGCACCTATTGCCTTAGCCATCATTGTAACTTTCTTCAGAAGTGTTTATGAGGTGATGACTCAGGCAGGGGGTGGTTATTTTGATTCAATGAGTGGCATAGTATTTTTTATGTTGCTGGGAAGGGTATTGCAGGATAAGACTTATCGTCAATTAAGTTTTGACCGAGACTACACTTCTTATTTTCCGATGGCAGTGACAGTAGTCAAGGCTGAAGGAGTGGCAACGGTACCTCTCCCGGAGTTAGCGCTGAATGATACAATCTTAATCCACCATGGAGATTTAATTCCTGCAGATGGCATCCTCACCCGTGGAAAGGCATTGATAGATTATAGTTTCGTTACCGGCGAAAGCATGCCTGTAGAAAAGGAAATGGGCGAAATAATCTATGCAGGAGGAAAGCAGTTGGGTGCCAACATGGAGTTGCTGGTTATCAGGGAAGTAACCCAGAGTTACCTGACACAGTTATGGAATCGCCAGGAAGAGAAAAAACTTGCCAAGGAGAAGCCATCCTTTGTTCATGCTCTCAGTAAATATTTTACCTGGGTGGTATTTGCCATAGCCCTGGTTGCGGGAACGTATTGGCTTATGCAGGATGCATCCAGGGCGCTGAATGCAGTTACAGCTGTGCTAATCATAGCTTGTCCCTGTGCATTGTTGTTAAGTAATACGTTTACGAATGGCAACATATTGCGGCGACTGGCGCGCAATCGGTTTTATCTGCGCAATGCACAAACGCTTGAAAATCTTGCGACCGCCGATACCATACTTTTTGATAAAACAGGAACATTGTCTACCGGAAAGTTTACTGAAGTTCGCTATCATGGTGAACCGCTGACATTTTTTCAACGCAGGTGTTTGGCGAGTCTTGCTGCACAGTCTACCCATCCTCTCAGCAAAGCAATAGTTGGCTGGGCATCAATTCATCAATTAATTCCTGTTAGATCCTATAATGAAATTCCGGGAAGTGGTATAGAAGGGTTGGTGGCTGATGATTTGCTTACTCTGGGGTCTGCCCGTTTTGTACTGGGAGAGGCGCACCCTGCCAGTACTTTTTCAGAAGTATATTTTTCGTGGGAAGGAAAGGTGCTGGGAAAATTTACATTCAGTAATGAATATCGGGAGGGCCTGAATGGGCTAATCAGTTCGCTAAAAAAGCGCTACGCGTTGACCTTGGTAAGTGGTGATCAGTCTGCAGACCGGTCATTGCTGCAGCATTTGTTTGGAAGGGAAGTGCCTTTGTTGTTCGATCAATTGCCTACAGACAAACAGGAGGTGGTTGCCGCTTTACAGGAGAAAGGCCAAAGGGTGATCATGGTGGGAGATGGCTTGAATGATGCAGGAGCATTGTTACAGTCAGATGTTGGTATTGCAGTTACGGATGACAGCAATCGGTTTACTCCGGCCAGTGATTGTATTTTGTCGGCAGATGCACTGCCCATGCTCGATTTATTTCTTCGGGTAGCGAGGGCCAATAAGCGAATTGTACTTACGGCATTTGTAGTGTCTATCATTTACAATCTTGTAGGACTCTTTTTTGCGGTACAGGGTAATTTGAATCCTATGATTGCGGCTATTTTGATGCCTGTTAGCAGTATGAGCATCTTGCTGATTGCATTTGGCCTGAGCAATTGGTATTGTAATCGGTTGGGGTTGAAATAAATTTTTAAAAACTGATTTTTATCATACTTCTGCCGATATCGTGCTTTTAGTTTTGTTCTATCAATTGACTGGTATGAGTGTAATTATTTTATTACTGTTTGCGAGTATTTCGATAGCCGGACTTTTCCTGCTGGCTTTTATCTGGAATGTGAAAAACGGACAGTACGATGATGAGACTGCACCGGCCATCAGGATTCTTTTCGAGGATAAAAAGCCGGTATCCCAGGATTCCCGGCATCAGGTCAACATAGAAATCTCTTCCGAACAAAATGTAAACAGAGTTTAATCCATTCTTCTATATGCAAGCAGAAACATTTCATTATGACAATCGCATCGTAAAAAACTTTGCTTTTGCAACCATCCTTTGGGGCGCTGTAGGTATGCTGGTAGGACTATTGGCAGCCGTTCAGATGTATTTGCCCGCAGCCAATTTTAATTTGCCGATCACCACATTTGGCAGGGTAAGGCCCTTACACACCAATGCGGTAATCTTTGCTTTTGTAGGCAATGGCATCTTCATGGGAGTATATTACTCCTTACAAAGGTTGTGCAAGGCGCCCATGTTCAGTAAAACCCTTAGTGCCATTCATTTTTGGGGATGGCAGTTGATCATAGTTGCTGCTGCGGTGACCTTATTGGCCGGCTATACAACCGGAAAGGAATATGCTGAATTAGAGTGGCCCATAGATATTGCCATAACACTCGTATGGGTGGTATTCGGCGTAAACATGTTTGGCACTATTCTCCAACGCCGGGAAAAGCATTTATATGTGGCCATCTGGTTTTATATCGCTACCTGGATAACAGTAGCCATGCTGCACATCGTCAACTCATTTGAAATGCCGGTGAGCCTTTTCAAAAGTTACAGCTGGTATGCGGGCGTTCAGGATGCCCTGGTGCAATGGTGGTATGGACACAATGCTGTTGCCTTCTTCCTGACAACACCTTATCTCGGTATTATGTATTATTTCCTGCCGAAGGCAGCCAATCGACCTGTATATAGTTATCGATTATCAATCATCCACTTTTGGGCGCTGATTTTTATTTATATCTGGGCCGGCCCACACCACCTCTTATATACAGCACTGCCTGATTGGGCGCAAAGTCTGGGTGTTGTTTTCAGTGTGATGCTGATTGCTCCTTCCTGGGGTGGTATGTTGAATGGATTGTTTACGCTAAGGGGTGCGTGGGACAGAGTTCGCGAGGATCCGGTTCTTAAGTTTATGGTTGTTGCCATCACTTGTTATGGTATGGCGACTATCGAAGGGCCGCTGCTAAGTTTGAAATCCGTTAATGCTATTTCGCTTTTTTCTGCTTGGACTATAGCGCATGTGCATGTGGGCGCCTTGGGTTGGAATGGGTTCCTCACTTTTAGTATTCTCTATTGGCTGATACCCAAAATATATAGAACGCCCTTGTATTCTCTCAAATTGGCAGGAACGCATTTCTGGATTGGAACAGTTGGTATCGTTTTGTATGCCGTTCCGATGTATTGGGCAGGATTCACCCAGGCCATGATGTGGAAGCAGTTTACCGAAGAAGGAACGCTGGCATTTCAGTTTCTGGAAACGGTCACCCATATTCTTCCCCTATATGTGTTGAGAAGCATTGGTGGATTGTTGTACCTGATTGGAATGTTTATTATGGTATATAATCTCGCTAAAACAGTGAAGGCAGGAAGTTTATTGGCGGAGGAAGAAGCGCAGGCGCCTCCAATGGCTACAGAAGATACAGTGTATGGTAAAGAGTATTGGCACAAATGGATTGAAAGAAAACCGGTACAAATGCTGGTTGCAAGTTTTGTGCTGGTAGCCATTGGCGGATTGCTGGAATTAATACCCACTTTCCTGATCAAGAGCAATGTGCCTACCATCGCCTCAGTAAAACCTTATACCCCACTTGAATTACAGGGAAGGGATTTGTATATCTCCAATGGATGTTATGTATGTCATTCTCAGATGATACGTCCTTTCCGTGATGAGGTAGCCCGCTATGGTGAATATAGCAAAGCCGGAGAGTTTGTTTATGACCATCCTTTTCAATGGGGAAGTAAAAGAACGGGTCCGGATTTGGCCCGTATCGGAAATAAATATCCCGACAGTTGGCACTACAACCACATGCTGGAGCCGGGAAGCATGAGTCCCGGAAGCGTTATGCCTGCCTACCCCTGGATGCTGGATGCCAAGATTGATACGGCCTCAACCCCTGCTAAGATCAGGGCCATGCAAAAATTGGGAGTGCCCTATCCGGAGGGGTATGACCGACAAGCGAATGCAGATTTGATGAAACAGGCAGAGCAAATCAAAGACCGTCTTGCAGCAGATAAAATTAAAACTCCTGCCAATAGAGAAATCATTGCCATGATTGCCTATTTGCAACGCATGGGAACTGACATCAAAGCATTGCCCGCCACAGCAGCTACTCAATAACAAGTAAACACCATTAACATGAAATTCATTCATTATCTGGAAAGCATTACCGGTGTCGGAGTTTTAGGAATGATCTCCTTTTTTATCTTCTTCGTGCTTTTTTGTTTCATGGCAATATGGGCATGGAAGGCAGATGATCGGTTCATTGATGTGCTCAAAAAAATTCCTTTACAACCTTAATTACCTCCTGAAAAAAAGATTATATGAAAACCGTATGTACAAAATGGAACAAACCAATTGCCCTTTTTTTGATGGGAATATTGCTTTTGGTTCAGGCACCGGTTTGGGCTGCCGGTCCCCCCGTTCCTTCTGAGATGAATAACCCAACGGCTCAATTATTGGTGGGAATCATTGTAGCCTTGTTACTGGTTATCGTATTACTCGCTTATGTTGTTACAGGAGCTGCAGAATTGTATCTTGAGCGATACAAGGAAGCAAAGCAATCTTCAGGAAAAATTGGCATATGGTTGTTGTTGTTAACCAGTTCACTACTGGCTTTGCCTGCCACAGCACAGGAGCAGGTAAAGGCTGTAGTGCCTGAATTGTCTTCGACCTCACTTAATACGCTCATTGCGGTTATTATTGTAGAGCTGGGAGCGATATTTTATTTGCTGATCAATCTCAGATCATTGATTTCAAAAGATAAGGAAGTAGTAAAATCGGTAAAACCATCTTTCAGCTTTGCTGCCTGGTGGGATCAATTCAACAGATTCCGTCCGGTACAGGAAGAAGCCAATATAGATTTAGGGCATGATTATGATGGCATTCGTGAGTTGGACAATCGTCTTCCACCATGGTGGCTATATGGGTTCTACGCCTGTATTGTATTTGCGGGTGTTTATCTATGGAGATATCATGTATCTCATACCGGCGCTCTAAGTGCGGAGGAATATCAGATTGCTGTTACAAAAGCTGCCGAGGCAAAAGAAGCGTACCTCGCTAAAGCTGCCAATAAAGTGGATGAAACTACTGTAGTTTATCAGTCCTCTTCAGATTACCTCGCCGGCGGACAAAAAATATTTGTAACAGCTTGTGCGCCCTGCCATTTGGTAGATGGTGGTGGCAGTGTTGGTCCAAACCTGACCGATGATTATTTTCTTCATGGCAACGATATCAAGGACATTTTCAAAACCATCAAGTATGGTTATCCTGAGAAGGGAATGAAAAGCTGGCAGGACGATTATACTCCGGCACAAATAGCCCAGTTAGCAAGTTATGTCAAGTCGCTGCATGGAACAAAGCCATCTAAACCCAAGGAGCCACAGGGCGTATTGATAGATAGTAAGGAGCCGGCAGCCGCAGACAGCAGCAAGGCGCAGAGCAGTCTTTAGGTTGCATGCAATTCCGTTAAAAGAAGGAAAAGAATATGAGTCAGATTGTACACCACAATGAACCGGTTACAGAGAGTTTTCGTGATAGAATAGCAACTGTCAACGAAAAAGGGAAACGAAACTGGATTTCTGCCTACCAGCCCTCCGGTAAGTTTAAACACATAAGGCCCCTGTTATGTAATGTCAATATTGTGGTGT
>DAIMYK010000006.1:0-16704 GCA_036734525.1 Sediminibacterium sp.
CAATGAATCAGTCCCCCAAAGAATCCAGGCAACAATTTTACTGGATACCTACCACCTGGTTCGCTATGGGTTTACCGAATCTGGTACTGGGTGGCACAATAGCTTCTCTTTTATATAAGAGCCTGGGATATTCCGATGCTCAAATTGCATTTTGGACGGGCGTGATTGTTCTTCCCTGGAGTTTCAAACCACTCTGGGGACCCTTCATGGAGCTATATAAAACGAAGAAATTTTATATCCAGCTCTCCCAAATCGCCTGCGGATTATTATTCGCACTATCTGTATTGACGCTATATTCCAAGGCTTTTTTTCCTCTTTCCGTTACCCTTTTCTTTTTAATAGCATTCTTTGGTGCCACGCAGGATATGGCAGCTGATGGTATTTATCTGAGTGAATTATCGGCCAGCGATCAGGCAAAATATGTAGGCTGGCAGGGAACGTTTTATAACGTCGCAAAAATTTTCTCCAACGGAGGGATGGTCTTTCTGGCAGGAACCCTTATCCCGGTCATAGGAAACCGAGATGCATGGGCAATAGTATTGGCAGTTTATGCGGTAATCATGCTTCTCTTGGGCATCTACAATCGACGTGTACTGCCCGATTCCGATACAGGAAGAACTGTTTCGAATATAAATGAGGTTTGGAATACACTGAAAGATGTTATCATCAGTTTCTTTCGGAAAAAGCACATAGGTGCCGGAATTCTTTTCATTGTTCTCTACCGATTTGCAGAAGGTCAGGGCATCAAAATAATGCCTTTGTTCTTAAAAGCAGAGCGAACAGCCGGGGGACTGGGGTTGTCAGAAGCAACAGTAGGATTATTGACCGGTATCTATGGAACAGCCGCATTTGTTCTGGGGTCACTGGCAGCCGGCTACTTTGTTGCCAACAAGGGTTTGACACGAGGCACCCTGCTCCTGCTCTGTGCTTTTTTTAATTTGCCATTCGCCGCCTATTCCTATCTGTCAATTACACTATCTGAGTCATTGTGGGTATTTGGAACCTCCAATTCAGTTGAGCATTTCGTTTATGGCTTCGGTTTCATAGGCAGCATCTTATTCATCATGCAACAAATCGCCCCGGGTCGTTACCAGATGGCACATTATGCTTTCGGTAGTGCCATTACCTATTTTGGTTACACCATAGCTTCAATGATCAGTGGAAGTATCAGTGATTACCTTTGTTATGCCAATTTCTTTCTTTGTGAATTTGTATCTACCCTACCTGCTTAGATGGTCACCTGGCTGGTACCTTTGAAGCAAACTACCGACACCACCCCCTAACAATTTCAAATCATACAAATGCTTATCACGGGAACATTTATTGATGAGATCAGTCACGATATACCCCACCAAAACTGGGGAGCCTTGGAGTGGGAAAAAGATTTCCAACACATGAAAGCCATTGGCATAGACACTGTCATCATCATTCGCTGTGGTTATAGAAAATTTCTCACCTACCCTTCTGATTATCTGATCAACCAACACGGCTGCTACCGACCTCCCATTGATTTGGTTGATTTGTATTTAACACTGGCTGAAAAATATGGCATAGCACTTTATTTTGGGTTATATGATAGCGGTGTTTACTGGGATACCGGAAATATGCAACATGAAGCAGACCTGAATCATTTTGTTATTGAAGAAGTCTGGAAAAAATATGGTCACCGTTCAGCCTTCAAAGGCTGGTACCTGAGCACAGAAATCAGTAGAAAAACGAAAGGTGCCATTGAGGTATTCAGTTCAATGGGGTCTGCCTGCAAAAACATCAGCAACGGACTTCCCGTATTCATATCACCCTGGATTGATGGAAAGAAAGCAGTGATGGCAGCATCGGGATCCATCACCAAAGCCGATGCAGTTTCTCTTCGCGAACATGAAGCTGAATGGGATGAAATTTTTCATGGCATCCATCAATCAATTGATGCAGTTGCCTTTCAGGATGGTCATATCGACTACCATGAACTGGAGGATTTCTTTACAGTAAATAAAATATTGGCCGACAGATATCAATTGCAATGTTGGACGAATGCTGAAAGTTTCGACAGAGACATGCCGATCAAATTTCTACCCATCAAATTTGAAAAACTCAGGCTAAAATTAGCAGCAGCAGCCAAAGCGGGTTATGATAAAGCCATCACATTTGAATTTTCTCATTTCATGAGCCCACAGTCTGCTTATATCCAGGCACATCATCTTTACAACCGATACAAAGAGTACATCGCATCATGGGAAAAATAATCCGATTCATTACTGTCATTTTATTTTTTTGCTCTCAATTCACAGGAGTTAGTCAGGTAGCTGCCATCAAAGGAACCTGGGTAACCAATGTTGCCAGCTCCGCACTCAGTTCACCCGGAGCTATCATTGAAGCCGTTGACCACTGCAAAAGAAATGGATTAACAGATGTTTTTGTAGTGGTATGGAATAGAGGGGTTACGATGTATCCAAGTCAGGTAGTAAAAAAATATATTGGCATCGAACAGGATAGTGCTTACAGGGGTTTCGACCCCCTGCGCCTGTTTATTGAAGCCGGACATAAAGTAGGCTTAAAAGTGCATGCCTGGTTTGAGTTTGGATTCTCCTATGCCTATCAGGATAGCTCTCAGGCTCAATGGCTCTTCAAATATCCGACCTGGGCCGGTCGAGATAACCAGGGTCGACTTCTCAAAAAAAATAACTTTTTCTGGTGGAATGGACTGAATCCTGAAGTCCAGCAATTCATGCAGGAGTTGGTATTAGAAGTAGTCAAGAATTATGATATAGATGGTATTCAGGGAGACGACAGATTGCCGGCGATGCCGGCGGAAGGCGGCTATGATGATTACACAATCCGACTATACGCGGCAGAAAATAAAGGCAAATTCCCCCCAACTAATCCCAAAGAACCTTCCTGGCTTCAATGGAAAGCAGACCAACTGAGTGCATTCGGGAAAAAGCTATACCTATCGGTAAAATCAGTCAAGCCAAATTGCCTGGTATCCTGGGCACCCAGCATTTATCCCTGGAGCAAGGAACAATACTTGCAGGACTGGCCCCGTTGGTTAAAAGAGGGATATGCCGACATAGTCATCCCACAGGTATACAGATACAAACTGGATGCCTATGAGCAAACATTGAAAGCCATTGAATCACAAATACCCGGAGAAATGAAGCACAAAATCTTTCCGGGAATACTTACCTCGCTGGGAGATGGGTACAGAGCAACCGAGGCATCCCTGAAAAGTATGATTGAGTTAAATAGAAAATATGGCTATGCAGGTGAAGTCTTGTTTTACTTTGAAACCATCCGGGAAAGTAAAACACCCATCTTCCAACCAAAAAATTGAAACAGATGAAATCAGTATTTTATTCAGTTCTGGTTATGCTTTCCTTCACAGCATGTACCAAAAGCTCTGGCAGCTCCAATAACCAACCGGTAACTCCCCCTGTTACCCCAACTGCCACGCGTCTGATCACACTGCCCCCGGGTTGGAAGTTTTCCAATTTACTGACATCTAATTTTCCAACAGGAATAGAATTGTATTTTTTTGATACTCTATTTGATGGCAAAAAGACAAAAGCATTCTGTCTGGCCTTCGATAGCAAAAGACCCAATATAGAATTTAAACCGGTTCTAAATGCTACAGCAAAGAAACCAAGTGATTTTTATAAAGATGAACCGGGGGTAGTATATGCCTGTATCAACGGAGGTTTTTTTGGAGGCAACCAGTCATTTAGCCTTGTACAATTCAATGGAACCGTAATCTCGCCCAATGTTAAAGTTGTAAGCCGCTCTTTCAATGGAGTAAACACCTCCTATTATCCAACCCGGGCTGCCTTTGGGATCACCAGTTCCGGACAACCGGCAACAGCATGGATTTATCATGTAGTGAACAACAGCGATATTTTCAGTTATCCCTCACCTGCACCGAATGCAGAAGGTTCTGCGCCACTTCAGGAACCTACAGCACAATTTCCTGCCGGAGCTACCCGATGGCTAACAACTGCTGCCATTGGGGGTTCTCCGATGCTGTTAAAAAATGGAACCAGGCAAATTACCGATATTGCTGAACTGATCAGTGTGAACAATACTGGTTCGAGGCCTAGAAGTGCGATTGGACATAATGCCAATGGTATTGTACTTATTGTAGCAGTAGAGGGTGATAATCCTTCTGCAGGATATGCCGGCCTTTCCCTGCTCGAATTGTCTAATTTAATGAGTTCACTGAGTTGTACAGACGCCATGAACTTAGATGGCGGAGGTTCTACCAGCATGATTGCAGGCAATCAATTACTGGTAAGGCCGGGTGACAATGGAGTAGAAAGACCTGTGATCAGTGCGGTTCTGATTAAACAGAAATAGTCATTGTCCAAATTCAATTTTACTGATTGACAACTATCGGTTTGTCTCTTAAAAATAGTCCACCCTTCACCAGCCATGATATACCAAATGCGGTCATGGCAAGTGTTTCCAACCAAAACACCAATTTGTATTTTTCCCAGTCCGGGTAGTTCCTGAGCAGTTGATTGTAGATAGGAACAACTATGATCACCATCAGCATGATAGAACCACAAACAATATAAACTTTATTTCTCCGCAGTTTTTCGGGTGTTGGTTCACCTCTTCCCTTGGTAAACAACAACATTGAGATCAACGACAGCATGATAAAAAGCAAGGAAGATAATAGGTTGTGGGTAAGGCTTCGGTTCGTATTCCACGGGAGATGAATGATGGCACAACTTTGTACCAATGGCTCATTGGTAGGTATTAAAGCGGCACCCAATGCCAATAATCCAGAAATAGTAGTGAGCCATTCATCCAGCTGTTCTCCGGGATAGCCTTTATATGAAATAAGAAAAAGTGCCAGGCAACACATAATTCCTACCATGAGATCACCGGTAACAGTAAAATAATAATCACTGATTGATTGCTGGATGTAAGTACAATCAGCTAAAAAATAGTTTCCCAACAACATGGCCGGAGACAGTGCCACACTCATCCAGCCTATGGATTTCCTCAAGGAATTGAAGGAAATGAGACGTGGATCTGTTTTTATTGGTAGCATATTTTATTTCGATTATCCGTGCCGGCTAAAATCCAGACAGCAACTGATTCAATCCATACCTTCTACAATTTAAGTATTTCTGTCAAATCATCAATTCCTTACTGATAATCTACCCATTATCTGACCTCGTCCCGGTTACGAAAAGCCTTGCCGGCTCTGGAATAAATTTATATCTTTAATTCCTTTCCTGAAAACTTATGAAAGAAAACAGACGGTCATTTTTACGCAAAGGCAGTTGGTTGGCCGGTGCCATCGGTATCAGTCCCGTTTTGACAAGCGCTGCTTCCCCTCTGGAAGAAGAGTTCAAATTACCTACTGAAATAGAAAAATTAAAGCCTGCTTTAGATGAAATTGTTCCGATTTCAGAGGTAGAAAGAAAACAGCGAATTGCCAAGGCCCAACAATTGATGCAACAGCAACAGATGGATGCCATTTTTATGGAGGGAACAACTACTTGTAACTATTATACAGGATTGCGCTGGGGACAAAGTGAAAGAACTTTCGGTCTGGTGATTCCCGCAAAAGGAGCCATCGCTTATGTCTGTCCGAAATTTGAAGAGGACAGGGCGCGTGAACTGATCAACCCTGTTTTTGGTGAAGAAGTCCGCTGTTGGGAAGAGCATGAAAGTCCGTATGCACTCATTGCCGGCATAGTGAAAGACAGGGGGATAAAATATCGCCGCATTGGGATGGAAGAAAGAGTTCGGTTTTTTATTGCAGATGGTGTTAGAAAATTAGGAGGTTCCTGGGAAATTGTAGATGCCACTCCTGTCACTGCCGGTTGCAGAATGTATAAATCAGCAGCTGAACTGGCTCTGATGCAAAAGGCCAATGATGTCACTATTGAAGCTTACAAAGCAGCTTTTGCAACTATCCAACCAGGTATGACACAATCTCAATTAGGGAGAAATATCTCTGCTGCATTTGAAAAACTGGGATTCACCGGTGGCGCGTCGGTGCAGGTTGGCAAATATTCTGCCATGCCACACGGAAGCATTAAACCACAAAAAATCATGGAAGGTGATGTAGTCATGGTCGATGGAGGTACTTCTTGCCAGGGGTATGCTTCTGATATCACCAGAACCATCGTTGTAGGAAAACCAACTGACAAACAAATTGCTGTCTGGAATCTGGAGAAAAAAGCGCAGGATGCAGCATTTGCCGCGATTCGTCTGGGAGCGCCCTGCGAAGTAGTTGATGCTGCGGCCAGGGCAGTGATAGAAAATGGCGGTTATGAAAAGAATTATCGGTTGCCAGGATTACCCCATAGAACAGGTCATGGAATTGGCATGGAGGGGCATGTATGGACGAACTTTGTGAGAGGCATTAAAACTCCTATTGGCGTTGGCAGGTGTTTCAGTGATGAGCCAACGATTTCTCTACCCGGAGAATTTGGTATCCGACTGGAAGATTGTCTTTACATCACAGAAGCAGGTCCCCGTTTCTTCACTCCCCAGAGCATTTCAATTGAACAACCTTTAGGGTAGAGAAGAGAAACCATGAAAAAATAGCAAGCAGTTTAACCATTGCTATAGACTTCTATAATGAGTGAATTACCAACAATTGTTCCTGCATCAGTCATTGGTAAAAATGCCCCGGGCAACCAAATTCAAATTGGTATCATTGGTTGTGGAAGGTATTCCGTCTCACATGACATTCCTCTGACAGCACAATTTGAAAATTCGCGCATCATTGCAGCCTGTGATGTAGATTCACATCGGGCTCAGGCAGCTATTCCAATTATAAAATCGAGCTACCAACAAGCAGCTTCCCGGCGAAATGAAAACATCTCTGACTGGGCAATCACTATTTATGATAATTACCGTGAATTATTGTTGAACAAAGAGATTGATGCGGTTATTATCAGCTTACCGGATCACCAGCATGCGGTTGTTGCAGTGCATGCAGTTAGGGCAGGAAAACATGTTTACTTGCAAAAACCCGCGACACTAACGATTGAGGAAGGAAAAATACTAAGGGAAGAAGTACGCCGAAGCGGGAAAATTGTACAAATAGGAAGTCAGCAAAGATCTTTGTATCCCTGGCCTCAATTCAAAAGAGCTGCCGAATTGGTACGCAACGGAAAAATCGGAGAACTAAAGGAAGTTAAAATTGGCTTCCCCGCTGATACGAGTGGCGGGAATAAATCTACAACGACAATACCTGCAGAATTGAATTATGATGCATGGCTTGGACCCGCCCCCTATTTAGAGTATATGGAAGATCGGGTTCATGCAAGATCTGGTATTCGGAACGGTATCTATCAGCGTCCCGGCTGGCTGCGCTGTGAATCTTTTGCAGCAGGCATGATTACCAACTGGGGTTCCCATCACATTGACATCGCCCATTGGGCTATGAATACAGAACACACCGGTCCCACCCAGATTATTGGCAAAGCATCTTTCCCTCAAACAGATCAAAATTACTCCGGGCTTTGGGATGTACATGGTGATTTTGAAACAGAAGCTATCTATGATATCGGTGTAAAGATGTATATATCCAGCAAGCTGCCGCATGGAATTCATTTCATGGGATCAGAAGGCTGGATATGGGTTACCAGGGGAAGCTCTGTTTGGAAAGATGGAATTCCCATCCCCGATCAACAAGGTATCATTGCGCTCAATGCCAGTGATCCGGGTATATTACATGCAGAGATAAAAACCGATGATACTCGCCTCTATGAGAGTCAGGAACAACATTTTAACTGGCTGAGCTGTATTCAATCAGGAACTGCTCCCGTCGCACCCGTAGAAATTGGTCACCGAAGTAACAGTGCCTGTCTTTTACACTGGATTGCCATGAAATTAAACAGGAAAATTCATTGGGACCCAATCAGGGAAGCATTTAGCAACCAGGATCCGGAAGCAACCGCACTTCTTAGTCGTGCCAGAAGAAAAGAATATGATTTTTAATTTTATTGTTAACTTGGAAAATAAATCAATTTCAATTTTCGCTGTTTGATATTGAATAAAAGAACAGTTAATTTTTCAAAATCAATTGTATGAGACCCCTTTTGTTATTTCTTGTCACCTTATTCCCTTGTGTAATTATCGCTCAAACTCCCTCGCTTGTCTCACCGATAGTTCCCGGAACTTATACCCTGAATGACAAAACTGAAGTTCAGGCAGCAAAATCAGGTGGTCCTTTTGGAAAACTGGTTGTTTCAGAGCCAGTCAATAACAAATGTCTTTTTCACCTCCGTTACTCCACAGGTGCTCCGGCGAATAATCTCGGACTCATCAAAGATTCCCTTGTAGTATTCAATACAAAAACATTTTACAAAACAGCAGAAGATCCTAGTTGCCGAGTAGTTTTTGAATTCAATGAAAAGGGGGTAAGTATTACACAGGAATCTACAGCCGGCTCATTTGCTTGCGGATTTGGCAGAAATGTTCATGTAGATGGCTTTTACGCCCGCAACAAGCCGGTAACTGCAAGTCTGCCTGCTATCAGAACCGGAACCCGGGACATAGAAATTTTTTGGGCAGAATGGATGAGTTGGGATAAGCCCGGAAAAGCAACAATCACCAAACTGGAAAATGGAAAATATAAGATAACAGGCAAACAATTAGGAAGAGACAAAAAAGGATATATGACAATCGACGGAACATTGAAGATGGTATCTGCTTCGCAGATGGAATTTGAAGGCACCATCATCAGCCAGGAAGAGATCATCAACCAGGGAAAATTATGCAAGCGGGAAGGAAAAATAAAATTTACTAAAAGCAAACACTTCAATAAATGGGTATCGAACCTTGAAAGAAACTGGGGTGGACAAAATGTAGATGAATACATTACTATCAGCTACTAAAACCAGGTTTATGCAATCTTCATTTTTATCAGGATTTGACGCTTTACAGATTTCGCTGACACTTTTCGTTATTATGCTATTGGTATATTTCACTGCGAAAATGATGGCCAGCCTTCGCCCTTTTCAATCCTACGTTGATGACACCATCAATCCGATTGAGGGCTCACTATTAGGACTATTAGCTCTTTTATTGGCATTCACATTCAGTATGTCTGCATCAAGGTATGAAGCGCGAAGAAATGTAATGGTCACAGAAGCCAATGATATTGGCACCGTTATCCTTCGCTGCGATCTTTATCCAGATTCTACCCGTGATAATCTACGGATGTATCTGAAAGATTATGTAGAAGCACGTATCAACTATTTTCAAGCAGGGGAAAACGCATCTAAAGAACGGGCAGCACTTGCCTCAACAGAATCTGTCGGCAAACTGATTTGGTCGGAAGTTGCTATAGCTTCTCGTAGTAAAGACAACCTTGTAGCATCCAATCAGATGATACCTGCTCTCAATGCAATGCTGGACATCGTTACCAACCGAAGTGCTGAAAAAAATGCTACAGTCCCAGATTCTATACTCTGGCTACTTTTTATGCTTTGCATTATTTGTAGCTTTATTCTTGGCTTTCAGAAGTCAACCACCAAAAATCCATTCATCATCAGTATGGTCTTTTCTCTCATGGTATGTGCCTGCATACATCTCATTATAGACCTTGATAGACCGAGAAAAGGATTTATTAATATGAAAGATACTCAACAGTATATTATTGATCTAAGAAAAATGTTCTGATGCCAAGATCATTCAAATTTTACTTTGAATAATGAATGGATCTAAAGTTTGATGAAAAAAATAAAATAATTATCGATTGAGTAACCAGTTCTTTAGGTGCGAATAAATCGGCTTCATATCAATAGAGTATGATTTTTTTGTAAAGAGTTCTTTTGCAGCATCCGGCAGCACAGGATCCATTCCCAGGGCATTCTTGATCACATCAGGAAACTTAACAGGGTGAGCGGTAGCCAAAAATATTCCCTTTTGGTCGGAATGAACAGACAAGTAATTCTCCAGCGCCTGAAACGCAACAGCACCATGTGGATCTAATAAATAATGGCTTTTCTCAAATACCCGTTGAATGCTCGTAATAGTAGTGGCATCTGAGATGGAATAACCACTGATCATTTGTCTAATTGAATCTTCATCGCGATTGAATAATTCAAGTATCCTTACAAAATTGCTGGGGTCACCAACATCCATGGCATTTGAAATGGTTGGCACCGAAGTTCGGGATGCATAAATTTCACCTTGCAGAAATCTGGCAACTGCATCGTTCACATTGCAGGCAGCAATAAAATGTGCAACAGGCAATCCTGATCGCCAGGCAATCAATCCGGCAGCAATGTTTCCGAAATTACCACTGGGCACAGCAATGACTGGCATGCCGGAGTCCTGGTGCCATTGCTGCAAGGCAAAAAAATAATACAGCTGTTGAGGTAACCAGCGTGCTATGTTAATAGAATTGGCAGAAGTTAATTGATATCGTTGTAACAAATCAGCATCCATAAATGCTTCTTTCACCAATGACTGACAATCATCAAAACTTCCATCGATGGCCAGTGCTGTGATGTTTTGACCGCAAGTGGTCAATTGTAATTCCTGTACAGGACTGACCTTCCCTTTTGGATACAATATGATAACTTCTACTCCTTCCACACCCAGAAATCCATTGGCTACCGCTCCACCTGTATCTCCCGACGTTGCTACCAAAACGGTTATTTTTCCTTGATGATGGCGAAAAAAATAGCCCAGACATCTGCTCATAAATCTGGCTCCTACATCCTTGAATGCCCAGGTAGGACCATGAAATAACTCTAAGGAATACATACTATCTGTTACTGCAACAAGTGGTGTAGCAAAATCTATAGTGGCAGATACTATTTCCTTCAGGATACTATCAGGAATGGAGCCTGCAACATAAGGTTGCATCACCTTATAAGCTAACTGCTCCCGGGGAAGAGCCAGCATCTGAGCCATCTGATGTGCTGTATATGAAGGAATGTATTCCGGAAAAAACAACCCCCGTGAAGGTGCCTGCCCCATCAAAGTTGCCTGCTCAAAACTTACCCTAAAGGATGGATCTTGGATACTGTAATAATTCATGAATGCCTGAGATATTATTGAATTGAGTGTCTACTTCACTGAACAGTCACTTGAACTCCCTTTGAACAAATTCGGGTTACATAGGTATGATGATCAAGTCCAATCGAAGTGTAAATATCTTTCATCTCTTGTTCTACCTTTTGTGCTGTATGCTGGTCCTTGCTCAGCATAAAAACAGAGGGTCCCGATCCCGAAATTCCTCCACCCAATGCCCCCGCTTCTATGCTCTTTCTCTTTACGGCATCGAAACCAGGTATCAATATACTTCTGATTGGTTCAATCAATACATCCTCCAAGGAACGGGCAATCAATTCATGATCTCCTTTCAGTAATCCTGCAACCAGTCCTCCGATATTTCCCCATTGTCGAATGGCATCCCGCAGTTGAATATTCTGCTTCAAAATACTTCTGGCATCTGAGGTTCTTACTTCGATCTGTGGATGTACAATAGTTACATACAAATCAGGGGCCGGTAAGGAAACAATATCGAGCGGAAAAATAGACCTGATCAAAGTAATACCACCATAGATACAAGGAGCAATATTATCCGCATGTTTAACCCCTGATGCCAGTTTTTCACCATTCATAGCAAACCGAACCAATTCCTCCTTTTGATAAGCTCTTTGTAACAGAACATTGGCAGCAACAACTGCCCCTGCTGCACTGGCAGCGCTGGAACCTACACCACTTCCAGGCTTAATCTGCTTATTGATGCGGAGTTCCAATCCGCAACCATTCAAACCTGCATCATCTAACAAAGACAACAAGGCGACTCCGGCAACATTTTGAGATGGGTCGCAGGAAAGCCCATAACCATCTTCATGAATTATAGTAAGTCCTGGTTGATCTGTCCTGCTAAGTTGCATTATATCATAGGGCTCTTCTACTGCAAAGCCCAGTACATCAAATCCACAGACCATATTTGCAACAGTTGCAGGGGTTCTCACCACAACGGATTGAATAGCTCCCCCCTTTTCAAGGGCATCTGCTGATAATGATCTGGTATGAAAATTGGAAAGTGACATCATGTTCTATTATCTGGCAATCCTTATGATATCTGCAAATACTCCGGAAGCGGTCACATCAGCACCGGCACCCGCACCTTTAATTACCATTGGAAGATCAGGATATCGTTCTGTATAAAATAAGATAAGATTGTCCTTTCCATACAAATGGTAAAAGTCGGAATTGGCTGCTATGTGCTGCAAACCCACGGAAGCTTTCCCTTCCTCATAAGTTGCCACAAATTTCAGTTTACATGATTTTGCTGCGGCCTGATCATATAAATTTTTAAAATGGGCTTCCTGCTTTTCCATTTCAGTGTAAAAATCTTCTACAGTTCCCTCAAAACAAGATGCAGGAAGAAAAGGATGGTTGACAATATCACCCATTTCAAGAGCTTGACCGGATTCCCTGGCTAAAATCATGATTTTTCTCATTACATCTGTACCTCCTAAATCAAGTCGGGGATCCGGCTCAGTATATCCTTCGTGTTGTGCCTGTCGAACTACCTGTGCAAAGGGAATACTTCCATCATAATTATTGAAAACGAAATTGAGTGTACCCGACAGTACAGCCTGAATACTTCGAATAGAGTCTCCACTTCGCAATAAGTCATTGAGTGTACCTATTACAGGAAGACCTGCGCCTACATTCGTTTCAAACAAGAATTGTGTATTGTACTCTCTTGCCAATAATTTAAGATACCTGTAATGCTCATAAGCAGAGGAGCAGGCAATCTTGTTGCATGCAACTACTGCAACACTTTTCTCCAGCAAAGCACCATAAACTCCTGCAACGACTTCGTTGGCAGTCACATCCACAAAAACACTGTTCCTTAGGTTAGCGGAACGAATAGCTGCCACAAAATCATGAATGGTAGCGTTGGGAGCTGCTGCCAACTCTTCACGCCAATCAGACAAATTGAAGCCCTCCTCCTGAAAAAGAATTTTCTTACTATTGGCAAGTCCGGTTACCCTGATTTGTAAACGCATGTGTTCCTGGAGATAATTGATTTGCCGAAACAATTGTCCAATAAGCTTGCTGCCAACATTTCCGGTTCCTGCAATAAAGATGTTCAACTGTTTATAGGTTGTCTCAAAGAACTCTTCATGTAAAACGTTGATAGCTTTTTTTATGTCCTTTTCTGAAAGAACTGCTGATATATTCTTCTCTGAAGATCCCTGTGCAATCGCTCTTACATTGATTCCATTTCTGCCCAGAACACCAAACATTTTTCCACTTACGCCCGGGTGACTTTTCATCTGTTCTCCTACCAATGCAAGTATGGCCATACCCGATTCAATACAGAGTGGATCGACCTTACCTGTATTGATTTCATTTTCAAATGAACGATCTATAATTTCTTTGGCAAGTTCAGCATCATTATCATTGACAGCTACACAAATGGAGTGTTCAGAGGAACTCTGGGTGATCAAAATCACATTGATGCCCCGATCTGCCAGCACTTCAAATAATCGTTTGGAGAACCCGGGTATACCTATCATGCCACTACCCTCCAGACTTAATAACGAGATTCTACTGATACTCGTAATTCCACGTATAAAACTGTCAGAAACAGGTGCTGTTTTTTCAATTACCGTTCCAAAATCGGAGGGAGCAAAGGTGTTTTTGATCCATACCGGAATGTTTTTTCTCATCACTGGCTGAATGGTGGGCGGATAAATGATTTTTGCACCAAAATGTGATAGTTCCATTGCCTCCTGATAAGAAATCCGGGGTATTACTCTGGGATGTTGAACCAATCTGGGGTCGGCCGTCATCATCCCACTAACATCTGTCCAAATCTCCAGTACTGCTGCGTCTGTGGCTGCCGCAAAAATAGCAGCAGTATAATCAGAACCACCCCTTCCCAATGTAGTGGTATTTCCATGCGCATCAGAAGCAATAAATCCGGGTGCTATGAACAAATTACAGGGATGTGTGGCTATAAAATTTCTTATCCGCTGATTGGTACTGTCAAAATCAACAGCTGCTCTTCCGAAATGACTATCGGTTACTATTAACTCCCTTGAATCAATCCATCGTTGTTGTGTGTGAGCTGCTTCTATGCAGGCAGATATAATAAGTGATGACAAAAGTTCTCCGAAACTAACAATTTTATCTCTGGTTCTGGAAGACAATTCACCCAATAAAAAAACACCCTCACATATACCTTCCAATTGATTGAATTGCTGCTTTATCCTGCTTAAAGTTGCACTTTGCTGGTGAATAGGCAGAAGTGAACGAACAGTATCTAAATGCCGAAATTCCATTTCCTGCAGTAGTTGGCGATAGTTGATATCTCCATCTGCTGCCAATTCACCTGTTTTTAATAATAAATCTGTTATGCCCCCCATAGCGGAAACTACCAAAATGGTAGAATCCTTTTCCAAAGCATTGTTGACAATGGAAATTACTTTTCGCATGTTTTCGGCATTAGCGACTGAGCTTCCACCGAATTTGAGTACTTGCATTTTATTCTTTTTTTTGACTTATTATATATGCAAAACAATGGTTTCGCAAAACATAACTTGCCTTCTTATATTTTATGAGCAATCACTAAATCAGATACCCAAATAAATTGTCGTCAGGTCTTATTTCCGTATAATTGATTTGGTATTGATTCAGGTGTTGAATCAAGCTGGCATAGTCAGTTTTGTCTTTCAACTCAATCCCAACCAATGCTGGTCCGGTCTCCTTGTTATGCTTTTGCATATATTCAAACCGGGTAATGTCATCGTTCGGACCAAGCACATGACTGACAAATTCCTTCAGTGCACCCGGACGTTGTGCAAACCGAATGAGAAAATAATGTTTCAGCCCCTCATATTGAAGAGAGCGCTCCTTTATTTCTTGCATCCGATCTATATCATTGTTGCTGCCACTTAGCACACATACCACTTATTTTCCAACAATTTGTTCGGCATAATCATCCAATGCTGCTATTGAAAGGGCACCTGCAGGCTCTACAACAATGGCATCCTGGTTATACAATTGCAGTATGGTACTGCAAATTTTACCTTCAGGAACAAGGTGCATCTCATCTAAAGCATCCTTACAATATTGAAATGTTACCTCTCCTACTTTTTTAACAGCTGCCCCATCTACGAATCGATCAATGTTTTCTACAACTACCGGCTGTCAAGCTTTGATAGCTTACAACATCGAGGGCGCACCTGCAGGTTCTATTCCTATAATTTTTGTAGCTGGAGAATTTAGTTTAAAATATGTTCCAACGCCGGCACTCAATCCACCACCGCCTACAGGCAGAAAAAGAAAATCGATATCAGATAAATCCTCCATGATTTCCATTCCAACAGTTGCCTGTCCTTCAATGATTCTTCGATCATCAAAAGCAGGAATAAAAACCATATTGTTTTGCGTGGTATAGTGTAGGGCTGCTTGTGCACAATCATCATAAGTATCACCAACAAGTACTATCTCCACCCAATCTTCGCCAAACATACGTGTCTGGTTCACTTTTTGGTTCGGTGTAATGATTGGCATGAAAATCACGCCTTTTACTTGCAATTTCTTACAACTATAAGCAAAACCCTGTGCATGATTTCCTGCACTGGCGCATACAACTCCCCTTGAAAGTTGTTCCGGAGCACAACGGCTCATCATATTATAAGCGCCCCTTAACTTATAAGAACGAACTACTTGCAGATCTTCACGCTTCAGATAGACCTGACAATTGTATTGTCGGGACAAGGTACGGCTAAGTGTTAAGGGTGTATGTTTCACTACTTTCCTTAACCGTTCCCTTGTACCAACAAAGTCCAGACCGCTATCAGCAATAGTTTCCTGCATTTGAAATAAATATCGAATTCTATCAGTTGTTTTCAGGACGAAGACTTCGAACTGTTTTGCCCGCCTGCCACATTTCACTTTGGTTCAATTCTTTTAATTCCTCCTCCAGCTTTTCTCTATAATCGGGTTTGCTATTGCTCTCTATTGATTTGGCAGCTTCTTTTCCGGTAGCTACGCTTTCATATAGTTCATTGAAGACAGGCAATGTTGCATCGCGGAATTTTTTCCACCAATCCAATGCACCTCTTTGTGCTGTAGTAGAACAATTGGCATACATCCAGTCCATTCCATTTTCTGCAACGAGTGGCATCAAAGACTGTGTCAACTCTTCAACAGTTTCATTGAATGCCTCAGAAGGAGAATGGCCCTTAGAACGCAAAACCTGGTACTGTGCAGCAAAGATGCCCTGGATGGCACCCATCAGGGTACCCCGCTCACCTGTCAGGTCACTGTAAACTTCTTTTTTGAAATCTGTTTCAAATAGATAACCACTTCCAATAGCGATACCTAATGCGATAACACGATCAAATGCTTTTCCGGTAGCATCCTGGAAAATGGCATAGCTACTATTCAAACCGCGCCCCTGCAAAAACATTCGACGCAAAGATGTACCTGAGCCCTTGGGAGCAACTAGGAATACATCAACATCTGCAGGTGGAATAATTCCTGTTTGATCATTATATGTAACACCGAATCCGTGAGAAAAATAAAGTGCTTTGCCGGGGGTAAGGTGTTTCTTTACGGTGGGCCACATTGCAATTTGTGCAGCATCGCTCAAAAGATAACATATAATGGTTCCACGCTGCAGTGCTTCTTCAATTTCAAAAAGTGATTCTCCCGGAACAAAACCATCCGAAATAGCCTTGTCCCAACTCT
>DAIMYK010000007.1:0-16556 GCA_036734525.1 Sediminibacterium sp.
GGAGCTGCTTTCTTGGCCGGCACGGCTTTTTTGGCAGGCACAGGTTTCTTAGGCTGGTCTGCTTTTTTTGCAGGTACTGTTTTTTTTGCCGTGGCCGCCTTTTTTGCAGGGGCTGATTTTTTAGGTGCAGGTTTTTTACTTGCCATGGCTACATTCCTTTTTTAGTGACTTCCACTTTCAGCAATTCCTCATTTACGTCAATTTCCGTGCCTCTTTCTAAAGATGGCACCAGCTCGATAGAGTCTGCCAAAATTTCGCGGCAAATATAGTCGTTAAAATGAATAATAGCAGATTCCAGGGCCGTCCGGCGCTCTAGTTTCACAAAAATTCTGTCCGTAAGGGCCAATCCGAGGTCTTTTCGGATGTTTTGTATCCTATTAACAAGCTCCCGGGCATGCCCCTCGTGCTCCAATTCCGGACTAATCTGTATGTCCAAAGCGGCTGTTATGCCATTTTTTACAGCTACTGTCCATCCGGGAATATCCTCAGCCAGCACTTCAACCTCAGACAATTGAATAGTAACTACTTCATTATCAATTACAAAGCTAACTACCCCTTTTTCTTCAAAAGAAGCAATTGCCTTGGAATCCATGGAAACGATCCATTGACCGGCTGCTTTCATCCTCGCCCCCAGGCGTGCACCTAACAATTTGAAGTTGGGTTTTAGCTTTTTGCTAATTACTCCGTCGGTATCCTTAATATATTCTATTTCCTTAATATTCACTTCTGCTTTGATGAGGTGTTCGATCTGCATCAGATGTTCCTTCATTTCTGGATTGAGCACCGGAATCATCATTTTCTGGAGTGGCTGCCGAACTTTGATGTTGGCTTTTTTGCGAAGAGACAATCCCAGTGAACTAACATCCTGCGCCAATTGCATGCGTTTTTCAAGTTGCTCGTTGATGCATGCCGCATTGGCAACAGGGAAATCGGCATGATGAACTGAATCTACCGGATGCAGGCCGGTTACTTCATTGAGGCGGCGGAACAAAGCATCACTGAAGAAAGGAGAGATGGGGGCCATCAAACGACACAGTGTGTCGAGACATTCATATAGTGTCTGATAGGCCGAAATCTTATCATGCTCATATTCCCCTTTCCAGAACCTTCTGCGGCAAAGACGAACATACCAGTTACTCAAATTTTCATCGAGGAATACTTCCATCAATCTTCCGGCTATAGTTGGCTCATACTCATCCATAGCTTGCGTCACCTGTTTAGAAAGGGTATGCAGGCAGGAAATGATCCAGCGATCGATCTCCGGTCGTTCTTCCACAGGAATATTCTTCTCCCGGAATGCAAAGCCATCTACATTGGCATAGAGAATGAAGAATTGATAAGTATTGTAAAGAGTACCAAAAAATTTGCGCTGCACTTCCTGTATTCCTGCCGCATCAAATTTAAGGTTGTCCCAGGGTGACGCATTGGTGATCAGGTACCAGCGGGTTGCATCAGCACCATATTGTTGAATGGTTTCAAAAGGATTCACTACATTCCCTAACCGCTTGCTCATTTTATTCCCATGCTTGTCCAGAACTAGTCCGTTACTCACCACTGTCTTGTACGCAACCTTCCCAAACAACATAACAGCCAATGCATGCAGGGTATAAAACCATCCACGTGTTTGGTCCACACCTTCAGCGATGAAGTCAGCAGGGAATGCCTCCCCGGATTCGATGAGTGCTCGATTTTCAAATGGATAATGCCATTGAGCATAAGGCATGGCACCACTATCGAACCAAACATCGATCAAATCGGGTAACCGATGCATGGGTTTACCCTGTCTACTCAAAAGAACAATATCATCTACAAAGGGCTTGTGAAGATCGATGGCAGTTGTTGTATTCAGCCATGGATTAACTTCATCTCCCAGTACTTCGCGGGCTTTGGCAGCAGCAGTTTTTAGTTCCTCAACAGATCCTATACATACTTCTTCAGATCCATCCTCTGTTCTCCATATAGGCAAGGGGGTTCCCCAAAAACGACTGCGGCTCAGGTTCCAATCAACCATATTTTCCAACCAGTTGCCAAACCTTCCTTCACCGGTTGATGCCGGCTTCCATTGTATGGTTTTGTTGAGCTCGACCATCTGTTCCTTGACAGCAGTCGTTCTGATAAACCAGGCATCTAAAGGATAATAGAGAATGGGCTTATCGGTTCTCCAGCAGTGAGGATAACTATGTTCGTATTTCTCTACTTTGAATGCGCGGTTGTCTTTTTTGAGTTGAACACTGATATCAACGTTAACATCTACGTAATTGCTTTCATCTTTGTAATTCTTTACATAGCGGCCGCTATAATTCCCCATTCCTTCCACAAACTTTCCTTGTCTGTCAACAAGGGTCAGAATACCGATTCCATAGCGGGAACCCACTTTATAGTCATCAGCACCAAAAGCAGGTGCTGTATGTACAATGCCGGTTCCATCTTCTGTTGTAACGAAGTCCGCCACCAATACCCTGAAAGGATCGGCATCAGGTGTAATGGATTTTATTTTCTCCAGTGAATTTGCTTCAAAGGGCAGGAGTTGTTCATACCTCAAACCTTCCAGTTGGCTTCCTTTGAAATTGGCCCTGATCTCCCAGGGAATGACAGACGATTTTTCGTTGTAGATGGAAAAATCACCCGCCTCGCCTTCCGGTTTACAATACTTATGCAACAGATTCTTAGCAACAATAACGTTGACAGGTATATGGGTATAAGGATTAAAAGTGCGCACCAATACATATTCGATGTCCGACCCAACGGTCAGACCGAGATTGGAGGGAAGGGTCCAGGGCGTGGTAGTCCATGCCATCAGATAAATTTCCCCGGAGGAAAGGTGAGATCCGTTTTCAAGAGTTTCAAAAAGGAAAGCTGACTCGGGTGTATGGTTTAGTCGAAACATGGCCACCACACTGGTATCTTTCACCTGCTTATAAGTGCCCGGTTGATTCAACTCGTGCGAACTCAAACCTGTTCCGGCAGCGGGTGAATAAGGCTGAATGCTGACACTTTCATAGAGTAACCCTTTTTGGTAGAGTTGCTGCAAAATCCACCAAAGGGTTTCAATATAATTGTTGTCAAAAGTGATGTAAGGATGTTTCAGATCTACCCAATATCCCATCTGCTTGGTGAGCAGGTCCCATTGGTCTTTGAACCGAAGAACTGCTTTGCGGCATTGTTGGTTGTATTCCTCGATTGTGATGGTCTTCCCGATATCTTCTTTGGTAATTCCCAATTCCTTTTCCACACCCAGTTCAACAGGCAATCCATGTGTATCCCAACCTCCCTTTCTTTTGACCTGAAAACCGCGCATGGTCTTGTAGCGGCATACCATGTCTTTGAGGGTTCTGGAAATAACATGGTGGATACCGGGCATTCCATTGGCACTGGGCGGACCTTCATAAAATACAAAGGGTTGCTTCCCCTCCCGGAGGGTGATACTTTTCTCGAATGTCTGTTCCTGCTCCCATGCCTGCAACACTTCCTTTTCAATTTGAGGAAGTTGCAATCCGGGAAACTCATTGTATCGTTGTTTCATAAACCTCAGCACTTTGTAAAGCCCGGCCATCCTTCAATGGCCTTGATTAAAGGCAGCAAAGGTAAGAAAAGCAGGGTGAAGAGAGCGCTAAGTCCGGACTGAAGGAATAAAACAATTGTCAAGGCAGACAAAACCTCCTAATTATTGAAAGGAATTACCATTCCCGGGCTGATAGGTATACTCAAACTTATACAATAAGGTAGTGGGAACCGGACCTGTAAATGGAGCATAATCTACAGCCAGCAACTGCATTTTTGCATAGTTTGATCCATTGGCTGTTCGAAAAATAAACACTTTACCTGCCTTGGGGATGAAGGAGTGCGTCCTTGGATTGTAATCATACCAGCTGCCATCCTGAATAGCCAGGCGTGTTGAGGTAGTATCATAACTATATCCGGTGAGAGGTGCCGAAGTAATATTGCTGAAAATACCATCCTGCATGATCACTCCCGCATTGCCGGGTCCGCTTGCCTGACTATTGACAATGATCTTTGCAAAGCGAATGGCAAAATCCCATTTGGCAGATGCAGAATCTGCAACAGTTACGGCTGTGCTATCTTTAAAACTAAAGAATGTATGGGAACCACGGGTACTAAAGGGGACAGAAAGAACCTGTATTCTTGTTAATGGTCTTGGGGCGGGTGTTTCTTCCTTGGTGCAGGAGGAAAAAATAACAAGACAAATCAAACAAAGAGCGGAAAAAACAGAAATAGTTTTCATAATAGGTGATTGTTATTTTGATGAAATAGATTTTAATTGAAAAAAGAGTGACAAGGAAACCTGCCTGCCCGGCAGATGTGGAGCATATTTTGGATGGGTATAATTCAACAGGTTTTCAACGTTAGCTTGCAGACTTAACAGGCGATTGATTTGCTGATTAACTGACAGGTTGACCAACAAAAAGCCCTCAGCCATTTCGCGGTGATCATCTATAACATTGTTTCCATTGATGTCTGCCCAGCCGAAGGCACTTCGATAAATAAACCTGAGATAAGCGAAGCGACCTGCACCTGGATCTTCATACAACAATTTTAATTGTCCCATGTGGCGGGAACGATTCGGAAGTCCGAAATACTGTGCACGTGTTAAAAGAGATGTGGCGAAAGTTTCCGGATCCCGTCGAAATAATTTTTGTGCGTCGATTGATTCCAGTACCCTGAGGTCTTTAGCCAGGAGATATTGATAGCCTAAATTCAGTGAGAAACTACCGGATAGTTTTAGCTGAGCGTCTATTTCTGCACCCCTTGAAAAAATATCGCCGGCATTCCGATAGCTATAAATCGGCAATCCATTGCTTCTGGTGAAAGGAAGTGTATACAAATCGATCAACTGATTGATTCGATTATTAAATAGTCCAAGGGCAAAAGATCCCTTTGTATGAGCATAACGAATCCTGAAGTGCCATCCAATACCATATTCCGGTTTCAATGTATTGCTTGGAAGAAATGGTACAATATTAGCTCCTGTCTGCAGTAAACCGCTTTGTTGCAATTGAATGAGCTCATCTGATAATGCTGAAGCACCTATTAATGAATAGCCAATTTGTGCATTGCTAAAATTCAGGAACATATGCCGAAAGTCAGGGGCTTTGAATCCTCCACCTGCAGATGCTGTCACCTTCCATTTTGCATTCGGTTGCCAGGAAATTGCCATTCTTGGACTAACTCTTGCGGCAAAATCATTTCTCTTATCCAGGCGTCCACCGGCATTAAGAGAAATGCGGTCATGGAGCAATTTCCATTCCTGTTGTACACTTACAAAAAAAGAGTTGAGCGGTGGCTGTTGAGCATATCTGCTGGCATCAACCCGATCTGAGGCCCATCCTGCGAGTGCCAATAGCTGACTCCCTTTCGAAAAGGGAAGCTGGTACTCCAATTCCTGCTTGAAAAATTGCTGCCTGAAATGTATTGCATCAAAGGGTCCCCCAGTCTTTTCCTTGTTCACCCATGATTCATTGGAATACTGATTCAAAAATGTTCGGAAAAAGACCTTTGATTGCTTACCCAAAAGAATACGCCATTGCGAGAAAGCTGTGAGATCATTATCAGTTGTTTTTCCGGCTATGATATCCGGAGTAGAAGCCATCTCCACCTGCTACCGATTGTTTTGTCCCTGGTTGTTCAATCGAACAGAGAAAGTAAACTGGCTTCGGGCTGTAGGGTTGTATACCCATTTTGCGTTTCCGGCCAGTATCCTGAACGGATCCTGTGTTTTACCCCACACTTGCGGGTCGAGATCATAACCGGCCGAATGATACTGGTGTCCGAATAGCTGTAGACTACTTTTCCTGAACTTGTGGCCAAAAGAAATACCCGAACTGGAAATATCGGGAGAACTTCTGAACAATTGTACATCCAGAGAGGTTGCTTCCGGTTGTTGAGTTATGATATTGATTACTCCCGCCATTGCCTCACTTCCATACAAACTGGAAGAGGGGCCTTTGAGTATTTCCACCTGCCGGATATTACCGGTAGTTATGCGCCCGGTATTCAAAATGCCGGCATTTCTTCCAACCAAAGGTTCTCCATCCAATAATATGAGGGTATAGGCCGGATCTAATCCCATCAGTTGAACTCCCTGGCCAAATGGATTGGGAAAACCATTCAGGGCATTTCCGAGGGGTGCATTTGTTATGGCGATTCCTGTTTGCTCCTGCAAAATATCTTGTAAACGGAGCAATCCCGTTCTTCTGATCTCTTTGCCTGTAATAACAGTTAGTGGAACAGGTACCCGACTGAACTTTCCCGTGATTCGGGTGGCAGTAATTACCAGTGGTTCGCTGGTACCCTGAATAGTGTCTTGCAGTAGTTGCTGCTGTGCATAGACCTTGACAGTTCCCAAAGCAAGAACCGGTAAAACCAATAACCTCAATATACCTGTCATAATTGAGGTGCAAATTTCAGTTCAAGTAGAGGTTATTATTGTCATGTAATTGTAAAAAAACAGTCTCGAAAAAAATGACTCAATTCCGACAAAACTGTGTGATTAACTCTACAACAAAACAGGCATCAGTTGACAGTAAGCTTATTATTTTTGTAAAAACATCATTTATGAAAAAAAAATTATTGTTCGGTCTCTTCCTGATTTCCTTTAGTTGCTCATTCCTGGCGGTTTCAGCACAAATGAATCCTGCTCCGGTGGTACGATATGAGTACAAGCAAATTACTGCCGTTGAATCGGTGGTTCCGGGTGGTCTGGGTCGTTCCAGAATTCTCACTACTGATGACAATGGTCAGACTCGTGAGAAAGAATTAAAGAATTTTTATAGCCTGGTGGGGATCAATTTTGATAACATCACCAACAATGACCGTGTGATTGTAGAGCGCCTGAATGATTTCAGCAATGAAGGTTGGGAACTCTTTTCAGTAATCACCGGAAGCAACCAACAATCATCGCAGGGCAATAGTTCAGGTGGTATCTTCATCACCCGATACATTTTCCGCCGACCAAAATAAAGTAACCCACGCAAGTAAGGTCTTGGTTCAGGTGGAGACTCCCACTCTTCCAGCTATTATCTTTGGAACCGTGGTCAATGACACTATGGCTTCAGGCGATACGTGTAATTTTATATTGTGTATTATTTTAATCTATATAAATTTTTATTTCAATAAATTATATCGAATGAATCGCCATAAAAAAGTTAAAAATCTAATTTCCGGAGGAAGGTGGAAATAATAGTGCCGTTGGGCAGCGTTTTTAACTTATTTTGTATCTTATAATTTCTTGAAAGCTAATTACATGCGTCCAGTTCTATTGAAATTGCTCAGTTTCCTGTTCTTCGCAGCAACTTTATCTTCCTGCGAGAAAGAGTTTAGTCTGGAGAATGGTGGCTTTTCAATGACAGCATTGGGTACCTTACTTGATTCATCCGGAAATTGCAAACAGATAGCTGTTAATGGCACTTACAAAGTAGATGTCAACCTTACTTCTTCCAACCAACTGCAAGCAAAAGTCAATTTCATCACTACGGGAAAATATATCATCGAATCTGATACTGTGAATGGCATGTGGTTCCGCGATTCGGGTTTTGTGTTACAGACCGGTGCGAAATCTGTCAGTGTGAGGGGTTTTGGAAAACCTTTGCTTCCGAAAACTTCTGTTTTTACACTGAAATTCAATGGAACATTCTGCAGTTTTACAGTAACTACCTCAGGATCCGGTGGATCTGGAGGCGGTGGAACTGATTATTTCCCGACCTCTGAGGCTTCCAACTGGACCTATAAATACATCCCCAACATAGGTAATCTGGATACTTTCCGGGTTACTGTTGCAGAAGATACATTCGATATAGATAGTCTTACCTACTATCAATTCGGAAGATCGCTGGGAGACACCTTCTATTTTGCCAAAAACTCAAACATTGGCAACTATTATGCCCTCAGCACACCTGAATTTGATTATGTATATATTTTTGATTCTATCCCGAATTTCCTTTTACTCTATCCTTTCCTGAAAGAATCGGCGGCAGTGAATGAAGATTGGGAGACGCCGGAATATGGTACCGTTAAATTAGAGGCGACTCCGGGTGTTATTGAATATGGTGATACCAAAGCCAAGTTTACCATTGTCTCAAAAAATACTGTTCCTTACACCGTTGGTGGGAATACATATCAAAATGTGATTGCAGTAAAAAGGGAAATCTGGTTCAAACCGAATCAGGGAACATACCGGATGATATTGTCTGGAATCTCGTATTATGCCAAAGGATTTGGTCTGATTGACCAGGTTATAGGCATTACCCCGAATACCCGGAACATCTCAATTACCCGACAACCTACTATTTACTAGGGTTCAGCGTATTTACATTACTTGATTCTTGTCACTTACTTCTGTGCTTGTTACAATGGTATTGACCGTTTTTTCCTCCTCCCTTTTCATTAAGCGGTTCTGAAACAGGAGGAGTACAATTACTCCGGTTGAAATGGAAGCATCTGCCAGGTTGAATACAGGTCGGAAAAATTCAAATTCCTGACCTCCCCATACCGGCACCCAGGAAGGGAAATGCGCATTGGTGATCAAAGGGAAATAGAGCATATCAACTACTTTTCCGTGAAGTATGGAAGCATATCCACCATCCGGTGGGAATAACCTGGCCACGTTCTGTGTGATGGGGTTACTTTGCTCAAAAATCACTCCATAGAAGAGACTGTCAATCAGATTTCCCAAAGCACCTGCATAGAAAAGTGCAGCACAGATGAGAAAACCGTTGGTATATTTTTTACTGATAAAATCTTTGATCAAAAAACTTCCCCAGATCACTGCAACTAATCTAAATAAGGTAAGGGCAATCTTTCCCCAATCACCTCCAAATTTCCAACCCCATGCCATTCCTTCATTTTCAACGAAGTGCAATCGAAACCAATTGTCAATGATTACATGCTCTTCACCGGCATAGTAATTCAGCTTGATATAAAATTTCAATGCCTGGTCAGCAACCAGGATCAATAGAATTAAATAGATCAGGTGTTTTCCTTTCACTTTTTCTTTGTTTTCAGTTGCAAATATAGCATTTGAGTTTGAGAGCCCCCTACAAGCAAAGGAGAAGGATGCTATTTAACAATTATTATTCTTCCACATAAACCCTTTTTACCCTGGCACTGATACCTGTCATGATATCATAACTAATGGTACCGGCACTTCTAGCAACAGCTGAAATAGGTAAGTTCCTGCCAAAAATTTCTACCTCCATGCCGGTACTTACCTCCGGGATATCTGTAATATCTATCATGGTCATGTCCATACAGACATGTCCCAAAACCTTAGCCAGACGCCCGGCCACCCATACCTCGCCTACTCCATTTCCCAGATGCCTGCTGAAGCCATCTGCATACCCAATATTGATTACCGCTACCCTGGTATCTCTGTTCACAACAGCAGACCTGCCATATCCTATTGTATTTCCGGCTGGCACTTTGCGTATCTGCGCTATAGTGGATGTAAGAATTGCTACAGGTTCTAATTGTAGTTGATTTGAAGTGCCTCCTCCATACATCCCCATTCCCAAACGTACCATGTCCAATTGTGCCTCCGGGTTTCTCTGAATCGCCGAACTATTTGCTATGTGTCGTAAAAATTTATATCCGGTTGCTGACTGAATTGTTTCACAACACTGCAGAAACAATGCCAGCTGACTTTTCGTATACTCATCGGCTCCTGAGTCTTCACTGGCAACAAAGTGACTAAAAGCAGACTGTATCCTTATTACTTCCTGATTAGAAATCATGTCACACAGTACCGGTAACTCATCCGGGTCGAAACCCAGCCGATTCATTCCCGTGTTGATTTTAATATGAACCGGATAAGAGGTAAGTCCCTCTCGTCTCAGCAAATGAATGAATCGTTCGGTCATGGCGGCACTGTACAATTCCGGCTCCAGTTGATATTGAAGCATGGCTTCCCATCCGGATTCCTCTGCATTCATTACCATGATGGGCAGTCGGATACCTGACTTCCGCAACTCAATGCCCTCGTCAATATAGGCAACTGCTATATAATGAACTTGCTGATATTGCAACATTCTGGCTATTTCGGTGCTTCCGCTACCATACCCAAATGCCTTGAGCACGACCATCAGTTTGGTTTCTGTGCGTAACAATGCCTGGTGCCTGCGGATATTGCGAGACAGAGCCCCCAAATGTATAGTCAATTGTGTTTGATGGGTAACTATTTCAAGCCAGCGGGCAATTTTTTCCAGTTGGAACACCCGCGCCCCTTTAATGAGAATTACACTTGACTGGAAGTCACTGAGTAAAAAATGCTGAAAGAATGCTTCTTTATCAGGGAAAAAAGAGGCTAGGGGAAGTGTTTGCTCAAATACAGCTGCATGACTGGAAATACGTGGGCCGATACCTATCAATTGAGTAATGCCTTTAGACTTCACCATGCTTGCCAGTCTGGGGTAAAGCTCCTTGTCACTCAATTCAGCGGTGATTAAATCAGATAAAATCAGAATGGTTTTCTGACCTCCTGCCTGCTGCAACTGATAATCAATGGCCAATGCCAAAGATGTTTCATCGTTGCTGTAACTGTCATTGATGAGTGTACATTGATTAACAGCTTTCTTCAACTGCATGCGCATATCAATAGGCTCCAGCTGTAGTAATCTTCTTGCTGCGTCAGCCGGATCATATCCCAATGCAACCAATGCAAGCCAGCAGGTAAGTGCATTATTCACAGAGGGGGTATCAGTGAACGGGATTGTAAGTGTAATTTCTTTTTGTTGAAAAATTGCTTTTACAAGTGTTTGACCAGCCAATTTTGTTTCCTGAACGATAGTATGTGTGTCTGGACGCTTTCTGCTCCAAGAAAATCTTTCACAGCCTGCTGATGTTGTTAGAGCAGCATTGTCTTCCAAAACAGCATCCCCTGTTTCATCGGCGGCAAAGATGAGTTGTTGAACTCCGGCAAAGAGTTGCATTTTCTCTGCACCTTTTTGGTTGCGGTTGTGAAAGCCCTCACTATGCGCATCGGATAAATTGGTCAAAATTCCAATGGTGGGCTGAATAATATTCGCCAGCTGTTGCATTTCCCCCACTGTGGAAATTCCGGCTTCAAATATTCCCATGGTATGTTGCTCATTCATGAGCCAAACACTCAATGGCACGCCGACCTGTGAATTATAACTTCGGGGGCTTCTTACGATAGATTTATCCTGCTCCGTCAACTGATACAACCATTCTTTTACAATGGTCTTCCCATTACTACCGGTAATTGCTATAATAGGGATATTAAATTGACGGCGATGATGGGCTGTTAATTGCTGTAAAGCAGTTAAAACGTCAGGAACACGGAGATAAACAAAATCATTTGTTGTACTGCCCTTGTAATCAGATTGGATAACCGCTGCTTTGACCCCACGTGACATTAATTCCTCTATATAGTCATGCCCGTCTCTCCGGTCACCCGGTAATGCAAAAAACAGGGTCTCGGCAGGAACCACCAGTCGTCTGCTGTCTGTCAATAAAAAACGAATGGGGAAGTCAGCATCAGTAGCAGGATCAACTCCAAGTATAGCAGCGATATGTTGAAGGGTGTACTGCAAGCAATAATCTATTTTCCTTTGGCATCCGGAGGAAGACCCCTGCGGTTAACAAAGATCGAGTAGAAGATGGGACCTGAAATACATACGATTTTAACCGTAAGCGATATCAAAACCTGTATGTGTTTGGGGATCCACTGACTGATGTAATGCTCACCCAACATTTTTAAGCCAATGAACATTAGAACAATTGCAATGCCCTGTTGAAGAAAGTCAAACTTTGAAACAGCAGTCCGCAACAAAAAGAAAAGACTTCTCAACCCAAGTACAGCAAAAATATTGGACGTATAGATTACCAGTGGATCTTTTGAAATACCCATAACAGCAGGTATAGAATCAAGAGCAAAAACAAGATCAATCGCCGATAGCAGCAATACTACTACAAAAAGACTGGTGTAAACGCCCTTGCCATTTTTTTGGATGTAAAACTTTCCATCTCCATCTTCCTCTGTTACCGGTAAAAACTTTTTGATCTGGAGATATATCCAACTTTTATGCGGATCAAACTCTTCATCCTCGCCGGCAAAAAACATTTTATATCCTGTGTACAACAGAAAAATGCCGAAAATGTAAAGTATCCAGGCGAATTGGTTCACCAATGCTACTCCCAGCGTAATGAATAGGATCCGAAAAAAGATAGCCATAAGAATTCCAATGAGCAGTACCCTGGGGTAGTGTTTCTGCTTAACACGGAAAGAATTAAAGATGATGACGAATACGAAGATATTATCGATGCTCAAACTCCACTCCATGAGATATGCACTGATGAACTCCAAAGCCAACTGAGATGAGGCAGCAGCTTCCTGACCGGGGACCACCACATTTTCAAGTGCCAGGGCATGGCCTTCAATCAATAAAAAAATAAAAAAGGCAATTGCCAGTGAAACCCAGAAAAAGGTCTGATAAAGTGCCGTTTTGATGGTCACCGTAGTATTTTTCTTACTCAATAAACCTAAATCCAGTACCAATGCCAGCACCAAAATGGCTGAAAAAACTAAATAAACAATCTGGTGAGCTGTCATGTTTCTATGGAATTTAAATTACAAAGGGTGTTGTATTGCAAATTTTTTCTTTCGATACTTATCCAATATAAAAGCAACCAGAACCAATATCGCCAGCGGACCCAGCAAATTCAGCAACTGCCAGTAAACACGCTCTTCCTCCACCCGTTTCTTGTCCAGCAAGCGAAGCACAAAATCTTTGTTGCGACTTTCATACAGTTTTCGCTCACTTACCAGATAGTCGATTGCATTTAGTAAAAAATCTCTGTTAGCAAACCGGTAATTGTCAAATGGCAGTTGTCCCATAGATTGCGGTCCAGAACCGGCACTAACAGGATTGGTAACAATGTTGGCATCTGAAACCACGACCTGGGCTGATGTCTGTACTGAAACAGCAGCAAAAGGATATCCGCTGCTGCGCATAACTGAATCTTTCAGAACGGCACTTGCTCTTCCGGCAAAAAGCGAATTAAATTTTCCTTCCAGCAATATGGCTACGGGGAGGTAACTTTTATTGAAGGTCAGAAAATCCTCATCGCTGCGAACACTATTCAAACTAACCAGCGCGGGAGAACTGATACTTCTACTGTTGGAATCTGTTGCCAGTAAGATGGTCTTTCGAATTCCCGGTGATTTCACGGTATCGATACCTGATGGAAACACGGGTAAAATCCTGTCAAGATTCGCGGATATCGGATGCGGTGTTCTTCCACTCAGAAACGGGTAATACGGCCATGGGATGCGGCGCAGGACCGGACCTCCGTCGGGGTTGCTGCCCACCACAATTGGTATTTTGGCACAATTGAGGTCCTGCAGTAGGTCATTTCTGATTCGAACACCATATCGAAACAACAGGTCATCTAATTCAAGTCCCCTATCATAGGCTGTATATGATGCCTGGCTGCGCATCAGACTATCCAGTTCAGCATGCAGTTTATCTATGAACCATATCACCTTCCCACCCTGCATCACATATTGATCTATCTTGAGTTTATCTTCTTCACTAAATTCCTCTGTTGGCTTAACGATTAGTAGCGCCTGAACCTGTCGGGCATCAGGGAATCCTTTTTTTAGATCGAAGATGCCTAACCTGTATCGATTGCGTAAAACTTCAACCAGGTCACTCACGGAATAATCGGTGGGCTCACCATTTCCTGTTACATAAGCTACAACAGGAATTTTACGACGCGTGAGCTGATCAATGGCATCAGCGAATTTATATTCCAGTAATGCTTCTGCAGCATTGCGGGTTGCCTCCTCATCTTCCCTTGGTGTCTCATTGAGAACATCAAAGGGTTGAAAAATCTTCCTGCTGCTGCGAAGGTCTATAGCAACGGGCGCTTGTCCCTCTCTGAAACTTACCAGTGCGGATGGGATGATGCGTTGGGTTATTTTCTTCTTCTGTCGATCGGTCAATTCCTGACTCGTTTCAAAAACCACGCCCAGTCGCATCAGACTAGCGTACAATCTTAACCGAAGTGAATCGCTTAAACCGGTATCATCGGGGAGTGAAAAATTAACCCGAATGTGCTGGCCGGCTATGGCTATGAATTCATCCAACAGTTCTGCAGTAGCAACTGATAATTTTTTGTCATTTGCCGGCAGGTCTCCGGTAAGAAATACTTGTTTGTGCACGGTGCTATCCAGATCTTCCAGTAATTGACGGGTAGAGGCTGAAAGAGTATATCTTTTATCTGCAGTAAGTTCCAACCGGAAATTGGAGCCGGCTGTTCCTGCTATCAATAATATAAATAGCAAGGCAGCCAATCCGATTCCATATTTTTTTATCAGCTTTTGTAGCATGAGATCATCTAAGTTGTATTTGCCGGCGGGCAATGAATAACATCAAAAGGGTGAGTCCGATAAAATATAACAGATCCCTGCTATCAAGTACTCCTCTACTCATTGCCCCCGCATGAAACCTTATTCCCAACATTTGCAGATAGTATTCACTTTCTACAGGCAATCCGGAAATCTGGCTCAATGAATCAAATCCGGAGTAAAGCAATAAGCAGGTAAGAACACCGATCAAAAAGGCAACAACAGTATTAGCTGTGAAACTGCTGGCAGCAATGCCAACGGCAGTAAATGCAGCCCCAAGCAGAAGCAGTCCGATATAACTGCCTATGGTACCGCCCAGGTCAATACCCCCCGTTATGCTGAGCTGTTGCAGGGTGAATGCATACAGAATAGTGGGTAACAATGCTGCCCAAACAATTAATAAAGCCCCAAAGAATTTTCCTGCCACCAATTGAAGAGAAGATATAGGCAAGGTTCTCAATAATTCAAAGGAACCTGTGCGGTACTCATCTGACAGGCTTCTCATGGTAATGACCGGAATGAATACAACCAGGACAAAGGGAACCCATCGAAAAAAGGGAGTCAATGTGGCATATCCGAAGTCTATCAGACTTGTGGAGGGGAAAACAAAAAACAACAAGGCATTCAATAAATAAAAGGCAGCAAGTGCCAGGTAGCCGGTAAGACTACTGAAAAACTGCCACCATTCTTTTTTGCAGATCATCCACATTCCTCAAAACTACTTTTTATTGATGAATTCCACTGCCTCTGACAATAGTTTGGGTTTTTTCTCACAAATATTTTTAGGTAGTTACACCCAATAAAACAGCCGCAGGGTTCTGCGGCTGTTGGAATTAAATATTTGATAGCCGTTATACTGCGAAACTCTCTCCACAGCCACAACTTCTGCTGGCATTTGGGTTATTGAAAAAGAAACCCTTGCCATTGAGACCATCAGAAAAGTCCAATTCAGTATTCACCAAATAGAGAAAGCTTTTGAGGTCAGTAACTATTTTAATACCATTGTGCTCAAAGCTTTGATCCATGGGTTGGATCTCATTGTCGAAGTCCATTTTATAGCTCAACCCTGAGCAACCGCCCCCCACAACACCAACGCGCAGAAAATAGCCATCTTCCGGAGAAAGACCGGCTTCCTGCATAAGGCCAAGAATTTTAGTCTTTGCCTTATCGCTGATGTAAATGCTATTTTCGGTATCAACCATTTTATGCGGTAATGTTCCTTAATCAATGAATTTTCTCTTCGAATACCAGTTCTTCCAAGCCGTTTTTCTTTCTGTAATCGTTGATAGCAGATTTAATGGCATCTTCCGCCAAAACAGAGCAGTGGATTTTAACCGGAGGCAGATTGAGTTCCTCCACCAGATCCATGTTGTCAATTTGAACTGCCTGATCAACTGTTTTACCCTTCAGCCATTCTGTAGCCAGGGAAGAAGAAGCAATAGCAGAGCCACAACCGAAAGTTTTGAATTTAGCATCCGTAATCATTCCGGTTGCTTCATCAACTTCGATCTGAAGACGCATAACGTCTCCGCATTCGGGTGCGCCCACGAGTCCCGTACCAACATTTTTCTTCGATTTGTCGAGCGTACCGACGTTCTTCGGATTGCTGTAGTGGTCGATAACTTTTTCTGAGTATGCCATGTGTATTACTATTTGAAATTTAAATTAGTGATGTGCCCATTCGATTTTATCCATATCGATGCCTTCTTTGAACATTTCCCAGAGCGGACTCATTTCTCTCAGCTTGAGAACAGTATCAGTAACGGCTTTGATGGTGTAATCAATTTGTTCCTCTGTAGTGAATCTTCCGAGACCAAAACGAAGTGAACTGTGTGCGAGGTCATCTCCGAGTCCGAGTGCCTTCAGTACATAACTGGGCTCAAGTGAAGCAGATGTGCAGGCAGAGCCGGAGGAAAGTGCGATGTTTTTATTGAAACCCATCATCAGACCTTCTCCCTCTACATATTTGAAAGAAATGTTGCTCACATGTGGTAGGCGATTGGCGCGACTGCCATTCACGTAAGACTCTTCGATTTGCAAAAGAGCTGTTTCCAGCTTATCACGCAGTTGACTGAGACGGGCTGCGTCCTGGTCCATTTCCAATCTTGCCAGTTCACAAGCCTACCCGACACCAACTATTAACGGCACATACAATGTTCCACTCCGCATAACG